>CADBPB010000116.1 GCA_902796525.1 uncultured Erysipelotrichaceae bacterium
CCGACGCTGTGATAGACCGAGAACAGTGCCGATCCCCCGAAACCCAGGAAAGCTCCCAGCGCATACAGCAATCCCGAAATCGGCGAAGTCAGCGATACGACAGCCAGACCCACTTCTCCCAGACCGTTGCCGATCGCATAAGCATCCACAAAGAAGGTTAGCGACGCAGCAGCCATGGCGATGAAATTGGGAATCAGGGAACTCACAAAGAGCCGATGCACGGGTTTGTTCAAGATATCTTCCTGATTCGTTTTGTTCTTTCTGATGGTCATAGCGCTTTGGTCTTAACAGGTAGAAAAACAAGTATAATAATGTTGTATGAAACTGAATGTTGAGCAGATGCAGACGATCGAGATCCCCGGAAACGATACAGCCGTCATATCCGGACTGCAAGAGCAATGCCTCTTCATTTTTGATGAGGGCAAAGGCGGTCTGTCCGATAAGAGCTATATCCTTTCCTATCATGAGCACAGCGTCGTCCTGGTCCGTTCCTGCAAGGAACTGATCATCTCCAACGATCTGCAACAAAGCATTTCGGTCCAGTATATTCCGATCGGATCGCAGATCCTGGCTCCGGATCCGCAGTATCTGCGACTCCTGGATGTTCTCAAGAAAAGCAAGGATGCGATCACGGTCATCGAGGTCGATGACGAGACTTTCGCAGATATCCGCGAATACTGCACGCTGATCCGGCGGGAGAGCCGAAACGATCGTCCCTATTCTCTCCGTTTCATGAAGATGCTGGAAAGCTTACTGGCCGCCTACATCTCCCGCTATCTGATGCTGTCATGGCAGATCCGGTCTCCGGAGAATACCGCGATCGATGCCGCCGAGAAAATGCGTTCCCTGATCGACAGTCACTACGAACTGCCGCTGTCTCTGTCCTATTTCTCTGCTGAATTAGGACTGTCCGAGCAGCATCTCTCCAAGATCTTCAAAGAGAAGTATGGAGTCAGTTACATCGATCATCTGAATCGCGTCCGGATCGGACATGCCCGACAGTTCTTAAGCGACACCAATGATCTGATCACCGATATCGCTCTGGATGTCGGCTACAACAATTCGACGCATTTCTGTACGACTTTCAAGAGACTCACAGGCATGTCTCCCAATCAGTATCGGAAGGCGCACCGCAGGAAAGCGAATCTCAATGATTCTGAATCTGTCTGAAAGCAATCGAACGATTGCTTTTTAATATTCCAGGTTGTTTTGCGTTTCCTTGGAGAAAAGATGGACCACTTCTTCCGGGAAACTGAAATCGACTTCGGCTCCGGAATCCATGACGGATCTGCCTCTGATAACGTTCGTCGGAACGATGATGATCGATTCCTGTCCGTTCGCCGTAACATGCAGATGGACTTCCGAACCCATCATTTCCGAGACGTCGACGACACTTCGGATGACATTGTCGCCTTCTGCCAGCACGATGTGTTCCGGACGCACACCGACCGTCACGTCCTGGGAAACGACGCCGTTGGCTTTCAGGCGCTCGTTCTTTTCTTTGCCTAAGGCGACCTTCATCCCCTGGATCTCGACCGTATACTTGCCATTATCTTCCAGCAGTCTGCCGTCATAGAAGTTCATCTGCGGCGTGCCGATGAAACCGGCTACAAACAGATTGTGCGGATTGTCGAAGACTTCCTGCGGCGTACCGATCTGCTGGACCACGCCGTCTTTCATGATGACGATGCGGTCACCCAGAGTCATGGCTTCCGTCTGGTCATGCGTGACATAGATGAAGGTCGTATGGATCCTCTTGCGCAGCTTGAGGATCTCCGCTCTCATCTGGTTTCTTAATTTCGCATCCAGGTTGGACAGCGGCTCATCCATCAGCAGGACCTTCGGCTCTCTGACGATCGCGCGGCCGATGGCAACACGCTGCTTCTGACCGCCGGACAAAGCCTTCGGTTTGCGGTCAAGATATTCGGTGATACCCAGGATCTCGGCTGCTTCTTCGACTTTCTTGTCGATATATTCTTTCTTTTTTTTCTGAACTTTCAAAGGGAATTCCATATTCTGACGGACCGTCATATGCGGATACAACGCATAGTTCTGGAACACCATGGAGATATCCCTGTCCTTCGGAGCGACTTCGTTCATCAGCACGTCGTCGATATACAGTTCGCCGCCGGTGATCTCTTCCAGACCCGCAACCATGCGAAGCGTCGTAGACTTGCCGCAGCCGGAAGGACCGACCAGAACGATGAACTCGTTGTCTTTGATTTCCAGATTGAAATCATCAACTGCCAGAACGCCTTCGGCCGTCTCTTTCAGGTTATGTTTATTGTCGTTATGTGATTTCGGATAGACTTTCTTGATATTTTTTAATGTTACTGTAGACATAGATTGATTCCTTTCTGATTATCCTTTGATACCGCCGGAGGTCATGCCTTCGATAAATTTCCTCTGCATGAAAGCAAACAGGATACATACCGGAACGATGATCATGGACGCTGCCGCCAGCAGCATCGCATACTGGTTGCCGCGGTCCCATACCATGGAAGCGATACCTACCGGCAAGGTGAACAGTTTTCTTGTATCGACACTGATCAAAGGCCACATGAATGAGTTATAGGATGCCATGAACAGGAAGATGACCAGCGAGGATGTCGTGGAATTGGCCATCGGCATGGCGATCCTCGCCCAGATCTCGAACTGCGAGCAGCCATCGACCTCGGCCGCTTCCAGATAATCATCCGGAAGATCCAGATAGAACTGCCGCATCAGGAAGATGCCGAAGATATTGACGAAATACGGGATCGTCAGCACCTTGTAGGAGTTGGTCCACTTGATTCCGACCATCAGCTTATAGACCGTAGGCATCAGCGTCTCATACGGGATCATCATGCATGCCAGAACGACCAGGAAAATGGCGTTCTTGAAAGGAAAATCATATTTCGCAAAGATATAGCCGATCAAAGAAGAACTGATGACGCCAACCAAAGTATTCAGACCTGCGGTGACCAGAGAGTTGATGTAGTACTGGCCAAACGGCATCTGCTTGAAAACGGAAGTATAGTTAGCGATCGTAAAATTCTCCGGAAAGAAAGTCGGCGGCATGCTTAGAAGTTCGTTCTGCGGCTTAAAAGAGCTTAAGAACATCCAGACGAACGGGAAGAAGGATACGAAGGCGATGAGCGTCATCATGACGAACATCAGCCAGTAGCTCAGATTATGTTTCTTTTTCATGCGGCTTCCGCCTCCTTTTTAACAGCAGTTTTCTTTCTAGGTTTCGGTTCTCTCTCGGTGGTAAGGATCCACTGGATCAACGAGAAGAACAGGATGATCAGCATCAGCACCAGCGACATCGCCGATGAGAAACCAGTATTGCCTTGTTCGATGCCTTGCTGGTAGATATAGAACAGCATGACATAGGTGCTCGTTCCAGGCGTTCCGTTGGTCAGAAGCTGTACCGGCGTAAAGAACATGAAGGCGCTGGTCGTCAGCATGATGCCGACAAAGAGCAGCGTGTTCTTCAGCATCGGCAGCGTGACATGGAAGAACTGCGTCCAGTAGGAAGCGCCGTCCAGAGAAGCGGCTTCATAAAGCGACTTGTCGATGCTGCGGATCGCTGCCAGCAGGATGATGGCATAATAGCCGAAGACCGACCAGATGTGGATCGCACAGAGCGAATACATCGCCTGCGCCTGCGATTTCAGGAACTGCTGGGATGGGATCCCCATCAGATTCAGCAGGAAATTCAGTACGCCATACTGTCCGTGATAGATCCATCGCCAGACCAGACAGGCTGCGGTCAGGGATATGATATTCGGCAGGAAGACCGCAAAGGTATAGACCTTGCTGCTGCGTTCCGATAAGGCATCAAGACCCAGAGCCGTCAGCATCGATAGCAGCAAAGATACCGGAACGATGACCAGAGCGGCTTTCAGCGAATTCTTGATGGATATCATTGCCGTCGCATTGGAGAACATCTTCTGGAACTGATACAGTCCGACGAAGTTCTGCCTGTCATACCCCATCTTGGCATCGGTAAAGCTGTAGAAGATGACCGAAGCCAGCGGGATCAGCATGTACACCAGCATCCAGATCGCGAATGGCAAAAGGATCGCCAAGGCGAATGCCATTCTTTTGGATTTCCTGGTTCTGAGTATCCCTTTCTTAGGGGATGGACTCTTGGGGTTTTTCACATCCATAAGCACTTCTCCTTTGTTTTGTGTTTCATCTATTGCATTGTTTATTAAATCGTTTCAGGCAATCTTTTCGATCTTCAGATTGCTTACCAGATAGCGGTATCCGGCTTCCTTGAGATAACTGTGGGCAAACACAGACCGGCGGTACTCGTCGCCGCCCCGCCAGCAGAATACGGTCACTTCCGCCCCGGTCATCTCTTCCAGTCTTCTGCGCGAATCGACGATCTCCTTTTTCAATATTTCCGGATCCAGGCTCTCATCCAGTCTGGCATGATTCCCCGTATGGCAGGCGATCACATGGTTTTTGGCAATCTCTCTGATCTCGTCCCAGGTCATCGCGCAGCGGGGATCATCATATTCTTCCTGCCCAAAGAGCCTCAAGCCATGCGGTTTGCAGTAAGCGACTTGTTCCTCGACAGGAATGTCAGGGAAGAAAGCGGGAAGATAGAACCAGCCGGTAAATCCTTCCTCGTTCAGTACTTTGGCCATGACATCATAGCCGTTCCGCCATCCTTCGAATACGGCAGGAATCAGTCCCGGCTTGTCATAAGGCCATTTCCCTGTTTCGCACCATGCATCCAGATCTTTTACGCTGACCGGATGGTAGCACTTCCGGAAAGCTCTGATCTCCTGACGGAACCGTTCTTCATCGGCATGCAGCGTCGCATGGTAGTTGACGACTCTAAGGAAAGTGCCTCTTTCAACCAGACCTGAGATCTCCTGTGCTTTCTGCCAATCCTGTTCCGGCGTCATTCCTTGCCCTTTTCCAGCATTTCCCGATAAGGGACAGGTTCTTTCCCTTCCTGGGTATAGTAGTCCTTCTCTGCCATCGCCGACATGGCCGGAGCGATGCAGGGATAGTCCATATCTCTTGTTTCCAGCTGCGAATACAGATAAGTGAAGATCAGAGCATCTTCCGCCATTTTCATCTTCAGTTCTTCATCGCAAGGCGCTGTCTCATATACGGTCCTGGAAGTATCGGTCAGGTCATCCAGACCGATGATTGCCGGGATCCCTTCCGTTCCCGTCTTGCGCTGTTCGCAGAATTCGATCAGCTTCCTATATTCTTCCAGTTCTTCTTCATTCAGTTCTTTCAATAAATCC
>CADBPB010000117.1 GCA_902796525.1 uncultured Erysipelotrichaceae bacterium
GATTACATACTTGCTATGTGGATGAAGGAGACAGATACATTAGGCAAGGTCGAACCTTTTGAAGGCACTTATAAAGACGGAGACGATTTCTATCTGCTTGTCGGTCTTTATATCAATAAAGAAAGCTACGACTATGAACCAGGTTCTGTGCCAGCAACGAGCGATGTCGTCCCAGATAAGATCAAATATGTTTTTGCTGAAGCACTGAACTTCAACGTCAAAGGCGGAACGGTCTTGGAGTACGAGCGAAGCAATAACCTGACCTTAGTGCTGATCAAGGGCAAGGTCGACAGCTGCAAAGTCGAACCGGAACCGAAAAAAACGACACCTGCAGCGCCGGTTGCTATTCCGATGACCGGTGTGGATGGCATAGCGTTCTCTATGACGGATTGCATCAGTCTGTTAGGCATCTGCCTGGCCGGAATCCTTCTGAATAAGAAGAAATAATAACAATCGTTAAACGATGATATGAAAGAGAAGCCGAAAGGTTTCTCTTTTTTTGAAGAACCCGTATCTTCATTTATAATGATAGTGACATTGAATGATGATCCGCTGATACACATAAAGGAGATCCGAAACATGAAAAAAGTCATATGCATCCTGCTGATACTGCTATGCGCATGCGCGTGCACCAGAACCGAAGAGTACGATGCCGAAGAAATCATTAACCACCATAACAAAAACGAAACGATCGGCGTACCGTTCCGCACGGAAGTCGAATGGATCGTGGAACCGTCCATGGTCATGGAATCGGTGAAGATGCTGAAAGCGGAAGCGCCGTTAGGCTATCCCGTCCTGGAACATACCGGTCATCCGCAGGAATGGGACTACATGGCAGGAAAAGGACCTTTTCTTATCGATAAAGCGGAATACATCGGCGCGCCTGTTTATACCGCTAACGCCATCGCCGGAGCTGACGGGAACATCTATGACTACGACGGCAATTTTCTAAACGAAGGATACGATGTACATTATGGGACGGGATCCGGATTCGAAAAAAGATATCTGGATCACAATATGTCCGAGATCTACAGCGGAGATTTCATCGGCACGGTAGAACGCAACATACTCAGCGATCTTTCCGGAGGCGATCTCGGCCTGTTCGAGTATAAAGGAGTCCTGTACAGTACGCTGATGGATTATCACGATATCGATCGCGATATCCTGACTTACGGATACGAACTGCTGTTCAACGGAGAAGTCGATATCGAAAAAGATCTGGAGTATCGCAAGGCGACAGCCGATGATCTGTTCGGCTGTCGGGCTGCTGTTCCGGTTTTTGAAGGAAAGATCCTTGCAGGAGAAGTGTATGACATGGCGATCTACGACGGGAAAGGAAACAGATTGTCTGTTTTCGACAATACGGAGGAGAGCGAAGAGATCGATTTCACGAACGGCTTCCTGACGGTGGAGAATCGTGTGAGGGATGGCGTCGCACTGACCGTCCGATATACATTCTACAGTGTAGATGAACAGAGATACATCACCGATTTCGATTATGAAGAAGTCTTGCCGTTTGTCGAAGGGTATGCGGCTGTCAGGAAAGACGGGAAATGGGCATACATCGATGAAAAGGGCGAGCTTGTAACGGACTTCATCTGGGATAATGTTTCGACAATGTACGAAGGAAGAGTCTATGTCGGATTGAAGGACCGTTTCGGGATCCTGGATCTGAAAAACACCTTGGCAAAGGGCACAAAGGTGACGATGGAGACCTGCTACGGAAGCAGCGATCCGCAGATGGCATATGCAGCGATCTCGGCTCTAGCGATACATGTTCCGAAACAGATGGAGCGTGATCCGGAAACGGTTGCGGCAGAAGAGGAAACGGAAAAAGCGCGCAAGATCATCGGCGTGATCACCCCCCGTTTCGATGACATCAACGTTCGGGAAAAGCCGAGCACTTCCGCAAAAGTCGTCGATGTGTTAAAAAACGAAGGAAACGAAGGGAATGAATTCTATTTCATGCAGTTCGTCTATGAAGTGACGGAAGCCGAAGATTATACCTGGTACAGGATCGGCACCGATCGCTGGGTCGCGGATCACGGCAACTGGTACGAAGTCGAACTGTTTGGAGAATAGCGGCAAATCACTTGCACAAAACCCGCAAAGGAGCACACTATGAAAAAGATAATCAGTTGGATGACGGAGGTATTCGGTCCCAAAGCGCAGCGCTTTGCGGAAAACCCCTGGATCGCTTCCGTTCAGGAAACGATGGTCTCAGCCATACCGGTCATGATCATCAGTTCGTTCGTTACGATCATATCCATTGCAAATGAATATATCGAAAATTTTCCCGATTTCTCTTATCTCAGCAGTTTTACGATGGGGTTGAGTTCCCTGATGGTCGCCTATCTGCTGCCGACGATCGTGCTGGAAAAGCTGGAGTTGCCGAAGTATTCCAGACAGGCCGGCTTTATGGGAGCCGCTTCGTTTCTGGCAATGAGCGGAGCTTCTTTCAAAGAAGGGAACTTCATAATAGAAGCATCGAGAGTCAGCGCCAGCGGAATGTTTGTGGCGATCGCCGCAGGTCTGTTCACGGCCTTCGTCATGAAACTGTTTTCCTCGAACAGCATCTTTTCCAAAGACAGCAGGATGCCTGACTTCCTGGTCAACAGTTTCGATTCGATGGCTCCGATCATGACCGTCATGGTCACGGTATTCGTCTTATCGAACGTGCTGCATCTCGACATCTACAATATCATTTCAATTCTGGTATCGCCGTTGATCCGCATCATCCAGAGCTGCTTCGGCATGACCCTGCTGGTCTTTCTGATGTCGTTCTTCTATTCGTTCGGCATTTCGCCCTGGCTGCTGAATCCGGTCTATTACACGGTCGGACTCGATGCCCTGGCAAGAAACGCCGCGGCTGTCGCTGCCGGAGGAAGGCCGGAACTGGTGATGACGGTGGAAACGATCAGCGGCTGGACGATGATCGGCGGAACGGGCTGCACCCTGACGCTTTGCATCCTGTTCTTCTTGTGCCGGTCGGCCAAGCTGAAATCGCTGGGCAAGACCTGTATCATTCCATCGCTCTTCAACATCAATGAACCGATCGTCTATGGCGCCATCGTCTTCAATCCTCTGCTGATGATCCCGATGTGGATCAACGCTATCCTGTCATCGGTCATTACCTATCTGGTCATGAAAGCCGGTCTGGTGACGATCCCTTACCGTTCTTTCCTGCTTTGGTACGTACCGCAGCCCCTGCTTCCGTTCATGACGAACTACGACTTCCGGGGCGTGATCCTGGTACTCGCACTGATGCTGATCACGGCAGCGGTATGGTATCCTTTCCTGATCGCCTATGACAGGCAATGCCTGAACCAGGAAAAAGAAGGATGAGATCCTTCTTTTTTAATAATGATGAAACAGTGATGAACGGTCAGCGATCGATCGATACGATGAGATTGTTGCTGCTGAAAGTGCTGAAATAACGGACTTCCTTTGCAGTGTTCATCACCATGCGGATACCGATGTGTTCCTCGGGGGAATCGTAGCGGTGAAGCTCGTAGAAGGAAGTCGGATCGAAGAGATCGCCCAGATCGGTCATGCTGAAGCAGATCGCCGTATCGCTGATCAGCAGACGGAAATCGATGACGATGTCATCGGTTTTCTTTTTCTTTGCGTGGTCCAGGACATTCATCGCCATCTCTTCCACGAAGAGGCCTGTCAGCATCGCTTTCTTGCGGTCGATCTGATGATCGAGAATGAACTGCTGCGTCATGGCGCTTGCTTTTATCGCGTCATCGACATTGCCGATCCGGACATAGAGATTATCCGTGGGCGATCCGCCGAATTCATCCGGCAGAAACATAAGTTGCTTCCAGGTACGCGGAAGTTTTTTGTAGTACAGGAAGTTGGCCAGGAAGATCAGCAGCAGCAATATAAGCTTGCTTAGGGCGACGGAAGAAAGCAGACCTTTGGAACCGTAGGCCATGCTTAACAGAATGGCGCATGATACGGGAACGATGAAACGTTCAAAAAAGCTCAGCAGGTTGGCCCGCCTGAGGTCACCGATCCCTTGCAGGAAGTGCTGGATGAGCACGGCGATCGTATCGAAGACCAGAGCCACAGACATGCAGCGGATCGAAAAGACCGCAAGGGAAAGGACTTCGGGCTCGCTGGTGTAGAGTCCGACCAGCGAAGGAGCGAACGCAAACACGACAGTAGCGATGCTTCCTGCGATCGTTACGCCCAGTCGGATGGCATAGGAATACAGCCGTTTCAGTCCCTGCAGATCATTGGCGCCATGATAGATTCCGGTCATCGTGATCAGAGTCCTGCCCAGACCGGAAGGAACGCAGAAGAAGAATACGAGCAGATCGTTCTGTATGCCTCTGGCGGCGATGGCCGCCGAAGAGAAGGCGATCGTGATGTTGATGTAGTTGATCAGGATATCACGCAGCGTACCGGCAGTACGTTTGATCAGCGCCGGAGATCCGTATCTGACGATATCTTTCACCTGATGGAAACCGATCGCTTTCGGAGAAAGACGGAAGAAGCTGTCTTTTCTTAGGAAGCAAGGGAGCAGGATCAGAAATTGAGTGAGATAGGAAAGCGAAGAAGCGATGCCGATGCCGAACGCTCCGCCATGAAAGACGAAGATATTGAGAAGGTTGCTTAGGATATCGGTGATACATAGAACAAGCGAAGATACCGTAAAAAGCCGTTTCCCGTTGTTCATGACAAGAACGGGACTGATGATCTGGATCAGGATCATGAAAGGAATGCCGATCATGTATCCATGCAGATAGGCAAATAGATATGGGTTCAGTTCAGGATACTTGTTCAGGGAAACGCCGCACAGATGCAGAAGCGTCGTCGGAATGAACAGACAGGCGGCAGTCAGCAGTCCTGCCAGCAGGATCGCCATAAGGAACGATAGATTGAATGCCTGGTTGGTTTCCTCTTTTTTTCCCAGACCGATCAGACGGGAACAGACGATATTGCAGCCGGTGGCGATCAGGCTGGTAAAGACTGAGACGATGCCGGAGAAAGGCTTAAGCAGCGAGATGCCGGAGAAGACTTCGACACCAAGAAAGCGGCTGGAAATGATGCCATCGATCAGGACGGTGATGACGCCGGTGATTTCGGTGACGATCATGGCGATCGCTGTCGACAGGAACATCGTCGAGATGTTGCCGGATGTGGAGCGTAGTTTTGTTTTCATGTTTCAGATTTCGAGCAGTTTACGGAGTTCTTCCAACGGACGGTTGAAGACCCGTTCGCTATGATTCATGTTTTTGCGCATATTGCTGTATCGGGCAAGGAATTCCCGGCTGGAGAGACGGGAAGCGCCTGCGGAGAAAACGGAGAGCTGTTCCAGGTTGTCGGAGGTGACGACGATGATGCGGTATCTGTCGCCCAGTTCCCTGGCCTTCTCTTCGATATACATGTCGGCAGTCTGCCCGTTTCTGGTATAGACGACCGTGATGTTGTCGCGCTGGGAAACAGACGCCCTTGCATTGTCCTGCAGGTAGGCATCGAAAATCAGCACCAGAGAAGCAGAGACGTATCCGGCAAAATCGCAGGCCAGATCGATGACTTTCTCCCGTCCCATGGTCAGGTTATCCAGAGGCGCATCATCGAGGGCATGCAGAACATTGTAGCCATCCACCATGTAGAGCAGTTCCCTGCTGTCGATGCGCTCCTTGCGGTTTTCGGTCTCTGAAGCGCTGTGCTTCTCGACGTAGCGCGGACGGGGCTTGTATAAGGAATTCCAGACCCGTTTCAGTTCTTCTTCATTGATCGTACGCGGTCTGTGTTTTTCTACCGGTTTATAATCGGAAAAATAGTTTTTCAGATCGAGATGCATGTTTTCTTCGACCTCTTCCGGAGGAATATAAGTGCCTGCCCCGTTTCTGGTAAAGATCGATCCGGTCGGTTTGGAGACATCGCTGCGATAGTCGTAGGCGATCGCCTTGATGATCTCTTCTTCGTTGCGGCAGCGATCATAGAAACTGCCCTCGATGCTGTGGGAAAAATCGTCACGGAAGCGGTTGCGTAAAGACAGAATGAGATTATTGTAATCTGCCTTCGGGATCTTGGCCATGACCATGTTTTCTTCGATATCGAAGACATAGCGGCCGGCTGAGAGTTCGGAAATGATGCCGTTCAGTGTCTTGGCTTCCGCATTCAGCGATAGCAGGTAGTACGGTTCCAGCAGCAGGCTTTTGGTTTTTGTGAGCGCCTGTCGGATCGCCCGGTTGAGCGCCTGTACGAGATCGCC
>CADBPB010000118.1 GCA_902796525.1 uncultured Erysipelotrichaceae bacterium
AGATCGACAGACCGACGAGGTCTTTGGGTTTGAGGTTGTTTCTTGGCATATCTCAATTATACACTGATTCTTGTGCTATGATAAAACTAGAGGTGAATATTATGATCATTCAAAGTAAAAGAGTCTATCTGGCAAGCACTTTTTCTCCGGCTCAGGTCGAGATCGAAGATGGAGTCATAAAAGGCGTCTATCCTTATGGAACGAAGGAAGCCGATAAAGACTATGGCGAACTGCGGGTCGTTCCGGGCTTCTACGATATCCATACACATGGCTATCACGGCTATGATACGACGGCGGGAGGCAAGGACGGCCTGAAGAAATGGCTGAAGGATCTGCCCCTGGAAGGCGTATGCGGCGTTTTTCCGACCACATTGACCCAGGGACATGACACATTGAAGAAAGCCGTGGCGGAAGTCAACGAGGTCAAGAAAGAGGATCCGGAAGGAGCGGAAATCCTGGGCATCCATTTCGAAGGACCTTATCTGGATGTCAAATACAAAGGCGCCCAGCCGGAAGAGTACATCGTCAAAGGAACGGTCGAAGAATTCAAGGAGTATCAGGATGCCTGCGACAATCTGATCAGGATCATTACCTATGCTCCGGAACATGATGAGGATTTCGCTTTGACGAAATACTGTGCCAAGACCGGGGTCTGCGCTTCGATCGGCCATTCCGATACGGATTATGAAACTGCGCTGATGGCTATCGCCAACGGCGCAAAAGGCTTTACCCATACCTATAACGGCATGACAGGCCTGAATCACCGAGAGAATGGCGCGGTCGGTGCGGCTTTCCGTTTCCATGATACCTATGCGGAATGCATCTGCGACGGCAACCATTCGACACTTGCCGCTTTGAACATCTTCTTTAGAGAGAAACAAGGCTATGGAATCATGATCTCGGATGCCCTTATGTGTAAGGGTTTCGAACCGGGAACGCACTTTGATTTCGGCGGTCAGGATATCGAGATCTATCCTGACGGTTCGGCGCACATTTCTACGGGCAGGAAACAGCTGGCAGGTTCGACACTGAAGATCAATGACGGCTTGCGTATCCTGGTGGAAAAGGCGCTGGTTCCGTTTGAAATCGCCATCGATTCCTGTACGATCAATCCGATGCGTTATGTCGGCATGGATGATCATAAAGGCCGGATCAAGACAGGATATGACGCCGATATTGTCGTTCTTGAAGAAGACTACAGGATACATCAGACGTACTGCAGGGGCATCGCGCAGCTGTAAGGTAACGTGAAGAAGAGTATTATCATCTTTTTGTGCCTGCTGGTCATAGGAGGAATCGTCATGTCCGGAAAGAAACTGTCTGATTCGAAGGGGAAAGAGATCACGGTCGCCGATCTGCAAAAAGTCAAAGTCGACTATGACCGTCTTTTGGAAGCATCCTTCAATGTCATGGGCGGCATGGAAGACTGTCATCGCAAGATCTACCTGAAACTGGAAGAAGGAGTTCCGGTCTATATCGAAGAGATCACGGGAGACCGTTCTCTGCCGATACGAGTAATAAAATGCACTTTGAAAGACGAAACGATCTTTTCCGAACTGGAGCAGTATATCCGCGAATATAATCTTCCTGCGTGGGACGATCTGCCTTTCGATGATGAGATGATCGCATTGGATGCACCAAGCACTTATATCAATCTGCTTTATGACAACTCGGCGATCGGAGGGTACAGGGAAACGAGTTACACCATCAGCTATGACGACAAGATCCCGGAAGGCGGTTATGATATCCTGAACAAGCTACGTGACCGTATCGCTTCCGGCAAGGATGAAAGCATGATGATTGAAACATACCTCCTTCCTGATATCGACAACGATGAGAAGCGGATCTATACCGGGAAAGAGATCGGCAATACCGATGAAGAGATTCAGGAACTGCTTCGCGGTTTCTGGAACAGCGATGAGAACGGTACGTATCTGGATATGTATCGCTTCGAAGACGGTCTGTCGTACATGGACGAAGCGTACCATCTGAAGAAGATCGTTCATGAGAATCTCAACGGTCTGGATTCTTCCTGGTATGCGGTCTTCGAGAGCGAAAGCAAAGAAATCGAGCTGACGGTCGTGCAAGACAAACTCATCGTCATAAGCGATGGGCAGATCGAAGAAATGATACGATATTAAAAAGAGCCATAAGGCTCTTTTCTTTTATATGCTGATATCCGATCAGCCGTTTCTCTTGTTTCGGATGCGTCTGTAGACTCTGTAGCCGACATATCCTAGTACCGCAAGGAACAGGATCGTCCAGATGTTGTAGACGAAATCGATCAGGAAATCGCCGATATTATCCAGACAGTTGTGCCAGCCGTTGGCGAACGCGTTCTTCAGTCTGGTCAGGAAACTGGTGCTGGTCGGGGTATAGACCTTGGTTTCTCTGACCGAGATCGTCAAAGTGGAATATGCCACCAGGAGGTCATAATTCCGGATCTGCGCTTCATAGTATTCGATCTCATAACGCAAGTCGGACAGTCTCTCTTCGATGTTCATCAGATCTTCGATCGAATCGGCCTGCTTGTAGAGTTCTGTGACTCTCTCTTCCTGGGCTTTCAAGGAATTCAGACGGGCTTCGATATCGGTATAGGTATTGGTGATATCTTCGGTTTCTTCGAAGTAGCTGACCGTATTTCCTGCATCCTGGATGGAATCGAGGAATGCCTGATACTTGTCCGCCGGAATGCGGTAGGTCGCCTCATAGACTCTGGCGGAACCCGCATCATAGGTGGATGATTTCTGGACATAGCCTCCGAAGGCGGAAACCTGGGTCACGAGTTTCGTGATCGTTTCATCCAGACCTTGCGTTTCTGCCGTCATGTTGGCTCTGACGATCATCTTCTTGTTTGCGGTGACAAGGTCCGGTTCCGCTGGTTCCGGAGTCGGGCTGTCATAGGCATTGCTGTAATTGCCGCTTCCCGGTTCTGCCGCATAGGTGGCTTCTTCATCGCTGACATAAGATGTCGATGCTTCATAAGAAGGTTTATAGCCGGATGCACCGCCATTCATTCCTTCCGTGTAATAGCCGTCATAATAGGCTCCCCCGGCACTGTCGCTCTTGTTTGCAGAGCTTGCATGCGAGAACATGTTCGGCAGCAGCGTCACCGCCAGCAGGAAACAGCCGAAGGCGACCGCGACATTTCTGACTGTCGGCCAGGAAAGGCTGAAACGTTTCCTCTCTTTTGTTTTATGCGCTTCTTCAATAAAGCGATCATCGATATTGCCGATGGCGTCGATCAGTTTATCTGTTTTCATTGATTACTCCTTCCTTGATGAGGTGAGCCTTCAGTTTCTCTCTTGTCCGTTTGAGACTCATCTTGACTTTGCTGTCGCTGCAGTTGAAACGTACAGCGATCTCTTCGATCGGATCGAAATACCAGTAACGGCATACGAACATCTGCCGCTGTTCCTGTTTCAGTGTCGCCAGGAAACGGTCGATGCTTTCCGTCAGTTCGCTGTTATCCTGATCCTCATGAATGGATTGCGTATCGGCGATACACCCTTCCAGTTCGTCGAAAGACAGGGCGACTTCCCCGCCGCCGCGCTTATCCGCTTTCAGATAACGCAAGCGGTTGATGGACAGATTACGGGTGATCTTGCCGATAAAGGTACTCAGATTCTGCGGATGTGCAGGGGGGATCGCATCCCAGGTCGCTTTGCAGGTATCGTTGACGATCTCCTGGGCATCTTCGTTGTTGTAGAGGATATTGTAGGCGATCGAGTAACAGTAGTTTCCGTACTTGTTCTGCGTTTCCCGGATGGCTTCTTCATCCCTGTTCCAATATAGTTCTATGATTTTCAGATCTTCCATCTTTTCCTCCTTCCACACATCTACTCGCAATCGTCTGATGCAAGGTCACATTTTTACTGATCTTTTGCGGCTTTTTTTTCGATCCGGAAAAGCTGATCGGTATATAGATAATTGCCGAAAAGGTAGCTGATGCTTGCGTGGCCGTATCTGATGAGTTTCGCCTGCAGCAGTTCATCATCGACCCATACCCACGCCAGAAGACGGTCGTACCTGTCATATTCCTCCGAATGAGGATCCAGTTCCAGGACGATCTTGCGGGCATTGCTTAGCTGTTTCCGGGTGAAACTGCAGGAAGCGTCGTAGCCTTCATCGCCGTGCTCCGGGCAGTCGACCGCCAGGAAACGGCAAGTCACTTCCTTTCCATCAAGCGCGAATACCGCGGTATCGCCATCCATGTCATACAGATATACGAC
Source organism: uncultured Erysipelotrichaceae bacterium (assembly GCA_902796525.1). Classification (GTDB taxonomy): domain Bacteria; phylum Bacillota_I; class Bacilli_A; order Erysipelotrichales; family Erysipelotrichaceae; genus Colivicinus. Next base: position 4,233 of record CADBPB010000118.1, read on the forward strand.
TTCATATTTTTTTGTATAAGCCGCCTGGATGATCTCGTAATCATTCAGATGGATGGTCAGATTCATCAGCTGATAGCCTGAAACGGATACGAAAATCAGTAAAGCGATGAGCTTCAGCTTACGATAGGCACTCAGTTTTTTCATCCTGATCTTCACAGTATCATTATAAATTATCCGATAAGGATACTATTGCAGAGATTCGATTTCTTTGAGGATCTGCTTGAACTGCTCCTCATCGAAACAGATGTAGGAACCCTCAGACTGTTTCTTGGAAGTCATATGCACCTGTCCGCTTCCGCTGATGCGCAAGACATCCTGAACATTTTCGATACGGACGCCTCCGCCTGGAAGGAACGAGATCATCCCGCGATATTTTTCATTCAGTTCCGCGATCCTCCTGCATCCTTCCAGGATCTCGGGATAGACGCATTTGCCGCTGGTCAGGATGCGGTCGATCCGACAGTTGATCAGGATCTGCGTCCCTTTATCAAGATCTTCCAGCTCATCGAAGGCCTTATGGAAAACTGCTTCTTTCTGATAGGAATGGATCAGATCCGTCATCGTTTTCGTACGATCGACATCGATTTCTTTTTCTCTGGTGAGAAAACCGAAGACGATCCCGTCTGCGCCTGCTTCCAGCATGTTTCGGGTATCTTTCAGCATCGTTTCATATTCCAGTTCGTCGTAGCAGAAATCGCCCCCTCTGGGTCTGCACATGCAGCAGAGAGGCACCTCAGTTTTTTCTTTTAACGTCTTGATCGTTTCCAAAGAAGGAGACAGTCCTCCCAGTTCCAAGGCGCTGTTCAGTTCGATCCGGTCGATCGGATACTTGCTTGCGGTCAAGGCATCG
>CADBPB010000119.1 GCA_902796525.1 uncultured Erysipelotrichaceae bacterium
TCGATGGGCACTTCCGGTTTCGGCAAAGGGAATACCACGCCGGTGGCGGAATTCAATACTTATGTCGATGCGGAAGCTTATGGCATCCTGATCGATTCAAAGATCCCCTTGACGATCATCGGTTTCGATGTATGCATCGAAGATCATGACGCTGTCTGGAACAGCAGCGATCTTGCGAAAATCAAAGGGATGGGAAAGGCTGGCGAGTTTGCGGTCCTGTGCAATGACAAACTCAAGGATTACAATATCCGGCGCAATAAGGAAGCTTTCGTCGATCTGCCGGATGCGGTCGCGATGGCGGTGGCCTTGTGGCCGGAGGTCATAGAAGAACAGAAGACAGTCAGTCTGTATTGCCATACCAAGAATGATCCATGCTATGGCCAGGTGGTCGTCTATGACAAGGAGGACGAGCTGGCGATCGAACCGGAATATCCCGATAACGAGACGATCATGATCAAGAAGATCAGATCGTTGCTTTACAAGCGCAAGCTGGAAGCGTGCTTCACAGAAAAATGAAGTTTCCGGTCTGCTTTTGATTCGCATGATTCCATAAAGGCCGCAGCGTTGGATTGCTTCTGCCATGAAGAGGTTCATGGAAAGGAAAACAGCGGCCAGCGAAGAAGAAAGACCGGATAAAGAATGTCCGATTTATATAGCCCTTTTTCCTGCAGGTGCATATGCGTTGCGGGAGAAGGACTTTTTTGTTTCCATCAGCCATGACAACCGCTAAATACGGAACTCAAAAGAAGGAAAAATCTAAGGCACTTTTCAAAAGCATAATCGACGCTCGTCGTCGCCCACGTAGAAAAGACCGCTTCCATCATTTTCGTTTTTTTATAAAGATCACCTATTATCCTGTTACAACAGATACAGAGCGGTTTCTTTATGGGCTGGCCCCATTCAAAGCGATAGTTGGCGCCGGAGCATGTTAGAATGAAGAAAAAGAGATGGAGACCGAACGATGATAAGTCTGAATGATAACTGGCTGTTTACCGAATGCTGGAACGAAGCGTTTCTGAACGGAAGCGACGAAAACACGCAGACGGTACGTATCCCGCATACCGTGAAGATGCTTCCGCTGCATTATATCGATTCCGATGATTACCAGATGATCAGCGGATACCGCAGGAAAGTCATGATTCCTGAAGAAGCGGAAGGCAAAAAAGTGTTCCTGCAATTCGATGCCGCAGCGCATATCGCGACCGTCTATGCCGATGGAAAAGAACTCTGCACCCACAAAGGAGGATATACGGCATTCCGGGTAGAAATCACCGATCATGTGAAAGCAGGCAGCGAATGCGAGATCGCGGTCCGTCTGGATTCGACCGAGAATCCGTCTGTTCCGCCGTTTGGCTATGTGATCGACTATCTGACCTATGGCGGCATCTACCGTCCGGTCTGGCTGGATATCGAGGAACAGGAATACATCTCGGATGTTTTCGTTACGACACCGGAAACGGATACCGTACATCTCGAGATCACCGTTGCCAGCGATCATAAGATGAAGAAACAGATACGGATCAAGACCCTGGATGGCGAAGTCCTTCATGAAACGGAAAGCGATCGGGACGAGCTTGAATTCAAAGTCGAAGGCGTCAGGAAATGGGATGTCGACGATCCGCAGCTTTACCTGTGCGAAGTCTCTCTGGAAAACGGATCGAGAAAGGAAGTGCGTTTCGGTTTCCGGACGATTCTGTTCAAGGCCGACGGTTTCTATCTGAATGGAAAACGGCTGGTCATGCGGGGACTCGACCGGCATCAGTGCTATCCGTATGTCGGCTATGCGGTCAGTGATTCGCTGCAGAGAGAGGATGCCAGGATCTTGAAGAAAGAACTGTGCTGCAACGCGGTTAGGACTTCCCATTATCCGCAATCTCAGGCGTTCATTGACGCCTGTGACGAACTTGGCTTGCTGGTATTTACGGAGATTCCGGGTTGGCAGCATATCGGTGATAAAGACTGGAAAGATGTCGCCTGCCGGAATGTCGAAGAAATGGTGCTGCAGTACCGCAACCATCCGTCCATCGTGCTGTGGGGCGTGCGTATCAACGAAAGCCAGGATGACGATGAATTCTATACCAGGACCAACGCGATCAGCCATCTGCTGGATCCGAGCCGTCCGACTTCCGGCGTGCGTTATCTGCTGAAATCATCCTTGCTGGAAGACGTCTATGCCTACAATGATTTCTCGCATACCGGAAACAATGCGCCGGTCAGGAAAAAGAGAGATGTGACTCCCGATATGAACAAGGCTCTGATCATCACGGAAGCTTGCGGGCATATGTATCCGACCAAAGCGTTCGACAAATGGTCCGACCGTCA
>CADBPB010000120.1 GCA_902796525.1 uncultured Erysipelotrichaceae bacterium
AAAAGCCTATGCGCTTGAGGAGCATTCCATCATCGGCGGACTCTACTCTGCCATTGCCGAAGCCAAGGCCAGGACCGATATCGCGACTCCGTTATACCCGATCGGCGTCAACGATACCTTCGGCGAGTCAGGCAAAGCAAAAGACGTCCTGAAGAAATACGGATTGACGGCAGAACACATCATCGAAGTCGTCAACAGCTAGTCCATAATATGAATCATATAAAAAAGAGCCGGCAGGCTCTTTTTTTATTGTTTGCTTTTGCCCAGCATTCCTCCCGGATGCCAGGTCACATATTGTTTCACATCGATGTCTTCGTGTTTCTGAAGGATGATGCTTAATGCCTGCAGGACCATGGTCTCCGCCAGGATCGACGTACGGGGAGCCTTGTTCAAAGGACCGCCCTCGTCATTGACATGCGCCAGCAGATGGACTTCGCTGTGCTGTGCCAGCCAGGAGCTTTCGTTACCCGTCACGCCGATGACCTTGCATCCGTTGTTCAGAATCCCAAGCACGGCTGCTTTCATTTCTTCGGTCTCGCCACTATTCGAAATAAAGATGACCACATCTCCCTTTCTTAACTGGCCGAGACTGCCATGGACGGCTTCCGTGCCATGCAGGAAGTATGTCGGCGTACCTGTGGATGAAAACAGCGATGCGATATAGCCGGCCAGATGACCGGGTTTCCCGATGCCGGAAACATGGACCCGGTTGCCATGAATTTCCGCTTCTTCGATCAGTTCCGCAGCCGCGATCAGCGCATTCAGATCCATCGAAGAAACCGCATGATCCATCTCTGTTCTGACGACGTCGAGATAACGGTCGATCGTCGTAATATCCTGCAGCATCAGTCGTTCAAAGCCTCTAATCCATCGATCTGTACGTTACGTTCTTTCAGGAAAGCCTGCACTTTTGCCAGAGTAGGCAATGAAGGCATCGCTCCGAATTCGCAGACCGTCAAAGCCGCCACATGGTTCGCAAAGGTCAGGACATCCTGCATCTTCAACCCCAGACAGACCGCGGTACAGAACGCACCAACGAAAGAATCGCCGGCAGCCGTCGGGTCTTTGACATCCAGGCCTTTGACGCAAGGCGCATGGAAGAACCCCTCGTCATTCAGCAACGCCGCTCCCGAACCGCCCAGCGTGATCAGAGCGTTTCTGACTCCTTTTTCGCGCAAGACCTCGCAGGCTTTTCTGACATCCTCCATATCGACCTGATCGCCATGATAGCCGATCTCGATGCCGGTGATGTCTTTGGCTTCATGTTCGTTCGGAGAAATATAAGCCAGATGGGACAGGAGTTCGTCCGACAACGGAGCGCTTGGCGCGCTGTTCAACATGACCGGCACGCCTGCTTCATAGGCGTATGCCGCAACGATCTCGTTGATCTCCATCGGGATCTCCAGCTGCAGAACGACCATGTCGTAGTTTCTGATGTCTTCTTTCAGGAAAGCGATTTCTTCCGACCGGATCGTCATATTCGCGCCTTGGATGATCAGGATGCGGTTCTTGGTATCCTTCCCCTCGGCTTCTTCCAGAATGATTCCGGCGACCTGGGTCGGAGCTTCCTCATCGAAGAGAAGATCTTCGTGATGGATCCCTGCTTCATCGATCGTCTTCAGCAGGACCTCGGCATTGCTGTCGCGTCCGAGCTTGCCGACCATCGTCGTATCGGCGCCTAATCGGGCGATCTGGACCGCCTGATTGGATCCTTTGCCTCCCGGAGCCGTTTTGAAACTCTTCCCGATAATCGTCTCTCCTTCGTTAGGAAAAACGTTTGTCGAAAAGGTAAAGTCCATTCCTAAACTGCCTACAACTAGTATCTTTGGTTTACGCATAGTATCGCTCCTTGTCATATCAACTGTATTATATCAACTTTCTTGCGATTCCAAGAAAGCATGCAGTTCTTCATAGCCGATCCCCAGCATGTTCAATCGTTTCAGCAACGTCTTGCTGTTGCATCTTCCGGTATGGAAGGCTTTGGCGATCTGTTCTCTTTTCCGGACAGAATCCTCCTGTCCGTTCAGGCCAAGCCGGTAGTATTCT
>CADBPB010000121.1 GCA_902796525.1 uncultured Erysipelotrichaceae bacterium
CGATTACCGTGAGGATCACGAGTTTGATACGTATATCGTCAAATGCCGCTGGGATTATGCGGAGACGCCGCTGGATCTGAGCAAGTTCGCCAATTCGATCAATCTGATGATTATCGATCATAACGGAACGTTCAAGATCGTGGAAGCCAGCGAAGGCGAGATCGAAGTGAGGAAGACGCAAAATGAAGAAGTTGATCAATCTGAAGAAGAAGAAACAGACTCCGATAACGACTGAGAAGAAGCGTTCAAGACTTACCAGGAACAGCATCCTGACGCTGCTCGCGCTGGCAATACTGGTGATCGCGCATGTCACCATCCTGCTGATCCTGAAATGGTCCTGGCGTTACAGAGCGATCTATCCGACGCTTTATGGCGCCTTGTTTGCTATCCTGCTGCTGTTCATGCTGATTATCGACATCATTTTCTTTGTCGGTTTCAATCATAATGACCTGGGACTGAAGATCGTTTCTTCGGTGCTGGCGGTCTTTCTGATGATCGGCGGTGTCGGCGGATCGTATTATCTTGCGAAAACCAACACTATCGTCAACAACGTCTTCGACGATGGCAATTCCGATAAATATGAAACGTTCTCGGGCGTTTTTGTCTGCTACGACAAATACAACAGTTTCCATTCCGTAGAAGAACTGGCAGGACAAAGAGTAGGCATGCTGCAGGAAACCAGCAATGGCATTTCTTATTTGGCGCAGAAGATCCTTTCGGACGCCAAGATCGATTATGCGGCTGTCGACTATAAGACGAATACGGAACTGATGACGGCTCTGATCGATGGCGACGTCGATGCGATCGTCATCAACTCGGGTTACCGCAAGATCTTTGGAAACAACGAGGATACGGCGGCGGCTCCTGTTGAAGGAGAGACGGTCGAAGAAGAAGGATCCGATGATGAAAACGAGGACAGCGAAGGTGCTTATGTGATCGAAGAGGATGAATCCTCGCCGTTTGCGATATATATGAAAAACCTGATCGATTTCCATCCGTTCGAAGAAGAGATGAAGATCGAAAACAATCGGAAACAGAAAAACGTCATGACCGATCCGTTCAATGTTCTGCTGATCGGCTATTCCAGAACGGATATCGGTTCTCCTGTCGGTCTGGCCGACTCCATTATCGTAGCCACCATCAACCCGCAGACCTATACCGTGTCTATGACATCGATCGCCCGTGACTCGTTTGTTCCGATCCCTTGCTATGGCGGAGAATACGACAAGATCAACTCAGGCCGTTCGACCTCCCGGGCTTGTTTCATCGAGACCGTGGAAGACTTCCTGGGCATGGATATGGATTACTACATGGAACTGGACTATCTGGGTCTGGTGCAGATCGTCAACACGATCGGCGGCATCACCATCAACAACCCTGTAGAATTTACGCTGGATGGCATCTATGTGCCTGCTGGTGAAAACGTGTTTGCGGATGGCCAGATGGCGCTGCAGTTCTGCCGTGAGCGGCATCATATGCCAAATGGCGATTTCGACCGTCAGAAACATCAGAAGGAAGTCATCATCGCGATCGCCAAGAAACTGGTCACCTCCGGAGACCTGACGCTGGCACTTAATGCGATGGACGAAGCTTCTGAATGGATGTCTACGGACATGCCTCTTTCACAGCTGACGACCGTCTTCAATATGTTACTGAATACCCGAAACTACACGGGATTGGATACGTTCGATCTAATTGAATTCGATAATTCCCGTATAACGGGCTATGGCGGCATCATGTATTACAGCTATTCCATGAGACTGCCTTTGTGGGTCTATCTGGTATATAAAGGTTCCTATGATGATTCTTTGGAACACATCAATAATGTCATGGGCAGATATGACCGTATCGTCCAATCCAAGAATCTGACATTCTCTATGGATAATGAATACTTCCGGCCGGAATTCATCGCCTCGGAATATGAAAAAGATTTCCTGTTCTCACCGGATCCGATGCCTGCCTATTGGCAGACGCTGGTCGGTCTGACGGAATCGCAGGCGAAATCCTGGGCTGCATCGAA
>CADBPB010000122.1 GCA_902796525.1 uncultured Erysipelotrichaceae bacterium
ACTAATGTAAAGTTATGCGCTCTAGCCAGCGCCATCAGCCTGACCTTTCGGACATGCGGTTTCATCGCCAGGTAAGCTCCATACAACGAAGAACCTGTCGTCAGGACATCGTCGACGATCAACGCTTTCCGCATAGGAGGACCCTCATAAACTTTGTGTCCTTCCTAGAAATAAGCCGGATCTTCATTTCCGCATCTCTGGCATTTCATCTTAAGCAGGCTCCATACATTATTCACCAAATAATCGCAAGATTCCTCACAGAATTTGTTAAGATGAAAGTATGATCGAACTGCCTGAGGCTTATCTTGAACAGATGCGTGAACTCTTAGGTGAAGAACTGCAAGATTATCTCGCCTGTTTTACGCGTGACAATATCCGCAGCCTGCGTCTGAATACCCGCAAGACCGCGGTTCATGATTTTCTCAGAATCAATCCTTTTGCCCTGGCTTCCATCCCCTGGAGCGATGACGGGTTCTACTATGAAGAAACGGACGACCCTACCAGGCATCCTTACTACTACGCAGGCTTGTACTATATCCAGGAGGCCAGCGCGATGCTTCCGGCGCAAGTGCTGCCGATCGCAAAAGGGGACCGGGTCCTGGATCTCTGTGCCGCTCCCGGCGGAAAGACGCTGAAGATTGCCGACAAGCTGCAAGGTTCAGGCGTCCTCTTCGCAAATGACATCTCCATATCAAGAGCGCAGGTCCTTCTCAGGAACATCGAGAATCAAGGTGTGAAAAACTGTATCGTCATGGCTGAAGAGATCGATCATCTCGACCGTTTCATCGGTTACTTCGACAAGATACTCATCGATGCCCCATGTTCAGGAGAAGGCATGTTCCGCAAGGACAGGAAGCTTATCAGAAGCTGGCTGGAGAAAGGAAACGATCATTATGTTCCGATACAGAAAGAGCTGCTTCGCAAAGCCGTAAGATTTCTGAAACCGGGAGGCTGTCTCGTCTACAGTACCTGTACCTTCAGCAGGAAGGAAAACGAAGAAGTGATCGAGTCGGCGTTAAAAGAATATCCCGATCTTCATGTACTGCCGATAAGAAAGACAGCTTCTTTCGTTTCCGGCCTGACGGATAATACAAAAGACTGCGTCCGGCTCTATCCGCATAAGATCAAAGGCGAAGGTCATTTCGTCGCTTTGCTGCAGAAAGGCGAAACCCGATCGGAAGCCGGCGCTCCGGTCAGCCATTATGAAAACACGTTCCCCTGCCTGGAACATTTTGATCTCGATTTATCGCAAGGCCGCATCGTCAGCCGCAAAGACCGTTTCTATCTCGAACCGGATACCGGCATCGATCTCTACGGTCTGAGGATACTCCGTTCCGGACTCTATCTGGGAGAATCCTCCCACGACCGCTTCGAGCCGTCCTACGCTCTGGCGAAAGCCATCGGTCACAAGCAGTATGACAACGTCTTGAATCTGTCTCTGGAAGACCAGCGGGTCCTGAAATATCTCAAAGGAGAAACCCTGGATGTCAGAGATCGCCATGCCAACGGGATGGTCCTGGTGTGCGTAGATGATTTCCCTCTGGGCTTCGGCATCGTCAGCAAAGGCATTCTCAAAAACAAGCTTCCCGCCCAGTACCGCTATCAATAAAATAATCATTCTGCCGAATGATTATTTTTTAAAGAAACGGTTACGGATGTTTTCCATCGCGGCAGGAATCGACAATTGATCCTCCCGGGCTTTCTGTGCCTTCATATATTTCTCTTCTTTCTCTTTGATCAGGCCGTACAGCGTCCGATACGCTTTGTCGACTTCGAAGGAATCCTTGATGATCACGCTGTCATCCTGCAAAGTGAACTCCGCCGTATCATGCCCATTGTCTCTTTTGACTGTCCACATCTTGATGTCTTCAAACGGAATGAAGCAGGCCAGCTTCGCTTCCTTGTCTCCGTAGATCAGGACACCCTGATCAAAGATATCCAGCACTTTATAGTCTTTTACCAGAAAGAGGACCAGAGCGCTCATCACGATAAAGAACATACCCAGAAGAGCCAAAAGAAAGATCCTCGGAATAAACATCAGGATTCCGACGATGATCATAACGATCGGTGCCATCTTCGGTTTGAAACAGATCGCTTTCAGGAACGTCCCTTTTGTTTCTACTTCCTCGATGGGAAGGTATACATAATTCTTATCCATGCCTTAATCATATCACATAAAAAAGGAGCGCTTGGCTCCTTCTTGACTTTTGCTAAAAACTTGTTTTTACAGACCGTTCTTGCTTAAGAGTTCCAGGAAGTTCTCGGTCTCGTTCATCGTCGTCAGACGGCTGTTCAGAACGCCTCCGCGCATCTCGGCGATCTTGCGGTAGCACTCGGCATCTTCTTTGGTGACAGCGATGGATTTGGTGACCATCACATACTGCGTGCCCTGGATCGGTGCGGCATTGCCGACGTTGACTTCTTCGACTTCCAGACCGGACTCCAGAATAGCCAGCGCATCAGTCGGGAACTTGCAGATGATGAACATCGTCTCATCCGGGTGTTCCTTGGCATAGTTGATGGTTTCTTCGATGGAGAATACGTAAACCGTATTTCCTCTGGCAGCCATCGGCAGAGCCATCTTCTGGATCGGATCGGCAGCGACTTTATCGTTGCAGACGATGATCTTGTCGGCACCGATGGAGTTCATCCAGGTAACGGCAACCTGACCGTGGATCAGTCTATTATCAATTCTTAAATGTTTAATCATAACGTAACATTACCTCCGCTTATTATTCTAACATAATCAGTAAGCGTTTACATGATTTAAAAGAAAAAGTGCAGGATAAACCTGCACTTTCCGTTTTTCTTTCTAGACGATTAAGCCATCCAGCCTAATGCACCTAAGACGAATGCGACTACGAAGAGGATCAGGATGACTCTTAACGGAGACATCTTTCTGTTCTTGATCAGGTAGTAGCAGCCGAAGGTGAGTCCCAGCGGAACCAGGCACGGGAAGATCGCGTCTAAGACAGACTGTAAAGTCTGAGCTTCGACAGTAGCGCCATCAATGGTCAGGTCTTTACCTAATTTGACAGGTAATGTAGCACCGATCATTGAAGGAACGAAGCCGCCCATGACGGTAACGCCTAAGATGTTAGCACCGATCTGGAGTTTGTCGATCGTGCCAGCACCGGAAACATCGTTGATGACATTCGCACCCTGCTTGTAGCCATAGTTGAACAGCGGCCATCTGAGGATGAATAATGCCAATGCCGGCAAAGTGGAGAACAGGATAGCGCCTAATGCGTTACCTTCGTTTGCCAGGCCGGCAGCGATGATGTTGAACGGAGGAGTGACTAAGACGGCCTGGATCGTATCGCCGATACCAGCCAAAGGACCCATCAGGGCAACCTTCAGGCTGTCGTGAACTTCCGGCTGTCCGCCTTCTTCAAGAGCAACACCTGCACCAGCGATCAAAGCGGATGATCCCGGGTGAGTGTTGTAGAACTGCATATGTCTTTCAAGCTGACGGCACTGTTCTTCGGTACCATCATATAATTCCTTGATAACCGGAACCATTGCGTATACATAGCCGGCGGCCTGCATCTTTTCATAGTTCCAGCACCACTGTAATGCCCAGTTATGTCTGTTGCATGCTTTCTTTAAAGCAGCCTGTGATAATTTCTTAGACATTATTTAACACCTCCTGTAACAAAGAAGCTGGCAGCAGCTAAACCGACAAGAGCCAGAGCTACTGTTCCCATACCGGCATAAGCGTAAAGAACGAAGCCGATGATGAAGAATGGCCAGTACTTCTTGAGATCCATGTAAGATAACAGCAGAGCGAAACCGACTGCCGGTAATACCTTACCAACAACTCTTAAGCCGTTCGCAACCCACTCGATGGAAGTAGCGAAGTTCGTCAGAGCGACGACGTTGTCGATCAGGACCATGCCCAGTAAGACAGGGAGCATTCTTGACAGAGCCCAAGGAAGGACACCTAACAGAGTATCCAATTCGAACTTCGGGATGTCGTTCTTTGCCAGAGCAGCTTCACCCATGTGCTGGAAGACTGTCGTAGCAGCACGACCTAAGATATCCATTTCTGACATCAGCAGAGAGATACCCTGAGCAACGACGATACCTGCATCGACGTTACCGGTCTTTGCACCGACTACTGTACCGAAAATGGAACCAGTAATGAAATCAGGAATCGTAGCACCACCATAAGTATAGAAACCTAAGCTGTTGATCAGCATGACTGAACCGACCTGCAGACCCATGTTAAGGTCGCCGCAGCACAGACCAGCTAAAAGTCCTGTAATTATAGGAGTACGAACACCTAAACCGGAAAGATCCAGGACCATAGCCACACCTGACCATAAGCCGAGGATGATCCCCAACATTAAATTGCTCATATAATTAATGAACCTCCTTATACATAATATTGTGGCACAATAAAACAGCATTTTCAATGCTGTTCCCATATTTATCACACAGATTTCACATAATTAATTCTATGCATCAAACGATCAGTTCACATATAAGATATCTTTGATTTCTCCGCTGTCGTCGATCGCCAGGCAGGACAGATAGCCATAGCCTTTCCCCAAGGCGCAGCCGCAGTCGATATTGATCCAGGTATAGCCGTTCCCAAAGTCCTGGATATAGACCTCGTCGCTGTCGTGAAGCCGTCTGGTAACGATGTGACCGGAGATGAAGGTCTTTTCTTCGCCCGTGTATTCTTTCAGATTCAGAAGATCGATGCTGTAAGGATAATGGTTCCATACGAGATCCTGTATCTTCATGATGTCATAGAAGTAGTCCCGGGTATAGAGATCTTTTCCATCCAGAGGAGCTCCGGTATGGGAGAGGACATATCG
>CADBPB010000123.1 GCA_902796525.1 uncultured Erysipelotrichaceae bacterium
AAAGTCGATGGAACCAGCGATTTCAAATATCTCTGGAAAGTCATGATCCCCATCTGCAAGCCGACGATCGTCACGGTGATCATATTAAAAGTCATCGAATGCTGGAACTCCTATGTCTGGCCAAGACTGATCACCGATGACGAGAACTATTTCCTGGTTTCCAACGGGATCCAGACGATAAGAGAATCCGGTTTCGGAAGAGAAAACATTCCCGCCATGATGGCAGCTGTCGTGGTCATATCGGTACCGTTGATCGTTCTGTTCCTGTTCTTCCATAAGAAGATCATGGAAGGCGTATCGAGAGGAGGAACCAAAGGATGAGGAAGAAGCATATCGCCGTTCTGCTAGCAATCGTTCTGTGCCTTTCTTTGACTTCCTGCCACGGTTCGAAAGATTCCCGTTCTTTCGTCATTCCCGAAACATTCGACACAGCGAAGAACTATGAGATCACTTTCTGGGCAAAGAACGATACCAATGTCAACCAGGTCAACATCTATAAAAAAGCGATCAGCGATTTCATGGAACTCTATCCGAATATCGCGGTCAATATGAAACTTTATACCGACTATTCCCGCATCTATAACGATGTCATTACCAATATCGCTACCGGCACCACGCCGAATGTATGCATCACCTATCCGGATCATATAGCGACTTATATGACGGGCAAAGATACCGTCGTCGCCCTGGACGAACTGATGGAAGATGCGAAATACGGATTAGGCGGAACGGAATTGCGCTATGACGGTCCGAAAAAGGATGAGATCATCAGCGAATTCCTGGAGGAAGGAAGGATCGGCGGTTCCTATTATGCGCTTCCTTACATGCGTTCTACGGAAGCGTTGTATATCAATAAGACGTATGTCGAAAAACTGGGATATGCGGTACCTGAAATCATGACCTGGGACCAGATCTGGGAAATCTGCGATGCGGCGATGGCGCAGGATGCGGAAGGCAACTATCTGATCAACGGTCAGAAAGTGCTGATTCCTTTCATCTATAAATCGACGGACAATATGATGATCACGATGCTGAAACAGCTGCATGCGGAGTATTCCGATGATCAGGGATCGATCCTGCTGTTTAATGATGAAACGAAAAAGATCCTCAAGGAAATCGCGATCCATGCGGCAAAAGGGGAATTCTCTACCTTTAAGATCTCCAGTTATCCCGCCAATTTTCTCAATGCCGGTCAATGTATTTTTGCGATCGATTCGACCGCAGGAGCGACCTGGATGGGCTCTAAAGCCCCTCTGATCGATATTCCGAAGGAAAGCATCCTCGATTTCGAGACCGTCGTGCGTCCGATCCCGCAATATGATGTGAACGATCCTTACATGATATCCCAGGGGCCGTCTCTGTGCATTTTCAATAAAGAAGATCCTGATGAAGTGCTGGCTTCCTGGCTTTTTGCCCAGTATCTGATGACTAACGAGGTCCAGATCGCCTATGCGAAAACCGAAGGCTATGTGCCTGTGACCGCCAAAGCTCAGACATCCGAAATCTATCAGGACTATCTGAAAAGGTCGGGAGAAAATAATTCGGACTATTATGATATTAAGATCGCCGCTTCCAGGCTGCTGCTCGAGAATACGGAACACACCTTCGTGACTGCCGTATTCAACGGTTCCGCCTCGCTGAGAGATGCGGCAGGGAACCTGATCGAAAGCGTCTGCAAAGCCGTTCGCAAGAAGAAGACGGTCGACGACGCCTATGTCGATGATCTGTTCAAGGAAACGACATCGCTGTACCATCTCGATCAGATCAGTCCTATCGGCATGAACAGGGATCTCGGACCTCTGCCAAAGACTTCCCGGCTCCTTTTGGGCGCTTTGGGATCTGCCTGGCTGGCGATCGGAATCTATGTCCTGCTCAGAAAACGAAATGCTTCAAAATAATGTTTCATTATGTTGATTGTGTTAGAATAGTATTGTTCTGAAGGGAACTTTAGAAGGGAGAAAGAATGAAAAAATTAATTACCGTATTACTTGGCTTGCTGATGGTTCTGGCGCTGTTCGGCTGCACGAAAAAGCCGACGGTCGATCCTGAACCGGAACCGGTCGATACTGGCGTCATGACTTATGCCGAATATGCCGCATTACCGGCAGACGGTTCCGCAGAAGTCATCATCGAAGCATATGTACAGGCTGTACAGTCCTACTGGGAAGGCGCGACCCTGTATCTGCAGGATAAAGACGGCGCTTACTTCGTATATGCCGGTCAGATTTCTGAAGAAGACTATGCGAAACTGGTTGATTCCACCGATTACAGCAACGGCTGGAAAGGCCTGGCAAACGGAACGAAAGTCCATGTCGAAGGCACCAAGAGCGAATGGTCCGGCGAAGTCGAAATCACGGATGCGACCGTTACTCTGGTCGAAGGCGGAGACAAGTATCTGGCTCCGGCTGAAGATGTCACTGCCGCATTGGGAACCGATGCCTTGGCTGATTACATGAACAAGAAAGTCTCGTTCAAGGACCTGATCGTTGTCGCCAGCCAGAACAGCGCCGGCGAAGATGTTCCGTTCCTGTACAACTGGGACGGTTCCGGCGAACCTGGAAGCGATCTGTACTTCAATGTCACGGATGGTAAGACGGATATCTATACGTTCGTCGTCGAATCTTATCTGTGCTATGACGGTTCCGATGTCTATGAAGCAGTCGAAGGCCTGAATATCGGCGATACCGTCGATCTGGAGGGTTTCCTGTACTGGTACAACGGAGCGAATCCGCATATTACGGGAGTCACTGTAAAATAAGCATTTCAAGGAAGGGAAACCTTCCTTTTTTAGGCATTTGCTTATTTATATTTCACGAAAAAACCTTATAATATATTTGTAGTCATAAAATAGGAGGAAAATTCATTATGGCAGTAAAAGTTGCAATTAACGGCTTCGGACGTATCGGAAGACTTGCTTTCCGTCAGATGTTTGGAGCTGAAGGTTATGAAGTCGTCGCGATCAATGACCTGACCAGCCCTAAGATGTTGGCAAATCTCTTAAAGTATGATTCTGCCCAGAAGGGTTACTGTGGCGTCTTCGGTGAGAATCTTCACACTGTTTCCAGCAAGGAACCTGAAATGGAAGAAGACGGCAAGACAGTCAAAGTACCTGGTTCGATCACTGTCGATGGCAAAGAGATCACGATCTATGCAAAACCGAACGCAGCAGATCTTCCTTGGAAAGAACTGGATGTCGATGTCGTTCTGGAATGCACAGGTTTCTATACTTCCAAAGCAAAGGCACAGGCTCATATCGATGCCGGTGCGAAGAAAGTCGTCATTTCTGCTCCGGCAGGCAACGACCTTCCTACGATCGTTTACAATGTCAACCATGAAACGCTGACAAAGGATGACACGATCATTTCCGCAGCATCCTGCACGACCAACTGCTTGGCTCCGATGACCAAAGCTCTGAACGATGCATATCCGATTCAGTCTGGTATCATGACCACGGTCCATGCATATACAGGCGACCAGATGATCCTCGACGGACCTCATAGAAAAGGCGACCTGCAGAGAGCGAGAGCCGGCGCTGCCAACATCGTTCCGAACTCCACCGGTGCTGCAAAAGCGATCGGTCTGGTCATTCCTGAACTGAATGGCAAGCTCATCGGCGCTGCACAGAGAGTTCCGACAGTCACAGGTTCTACCACGATCCTTCACGCTGTTGTCAAAGGCGAAAATGTTACCGTCGATTCCATCAACGAAGCCATGAAGGCTCAGGCAAACGAATCCTTCGGTTACACCACTGAAAAACTGGTTTCTTCCGACATCATCGGCATGAGATTTGGTTCCTTATTCGATGCCAACCAGACGATGGTCTCCGATATGGGCGATGGCACATATCTGGTACAGGTCGTTGCTTGGTACGACAACGAGAACTCTTACACATCTCAGATGGTAAGAACGATCAAATATCTGGCTCAGTTATAAGATCGGCAAAGTCAGCTGAACGGCTGATGAAACAAAAGAAAAAGGCGTATTCATTGAATACGCCTTTTGTATGCTTGCCTGTTATTCGTAGTGCTTTGCGACGTCCTTTAGATATTCGATGATCGAAAGATGCTGAGGACAGACGCTTTCGCATTGTCCGCATTGGATGCAGTCGCCGGCTTTGCCGAACTTTCTGGTCAGACTGTCGTAGTTGGAGAAATTGATCGTCCAGCCTTTTTCTTCCAGATGTTCGCGCATATCTTCGTTATACAGAGAGAAGTATTCCGGAATGGCGATATGCATCGGACAGCCGTCCGTACAGTAGTGACATGCCGTACAAGGGATGGCAATCTGGGAATTGATCACATCCGCGACTTTGAAGCACATCTGTTTCTCTTCTTCCGTCAGCGGCTGGAAATCCTGCATATAGGAAGTATTGTCATCGATCTGGGCAAGATTGCTCATGCCGGATAGGACGACCATGACGTTCTCGAGACTGGCGACAAAACGGATCGCCCAGCTCGGGATCGATCTTTCCGGATCGTAGTCTGTGAAGATCTTTTCAGCTTCCGGACTGATTCTGGCCAGCGTTCCTCCCTTGACCGGTTCCATGACGATGACCGGTTTGTTATGCTTGCAGGCGACTTCATAACATTTCGCCGACTGGATCCAGCTGCTGTTCCAGTCGAGATAATTGATCTGCAGCTGTACGAATTCCATCTGCGGATGTTCCGTCAGGATCCTGTCCAGGACTTCCGGCGTATCATGGAACGAGAAACCGCAGTGTCTTACCAGACCCTGTTCCTTTTTTTCCAGCAGCCAGTCGAAGCATTTCAGTTCTTCGTATTTCTTCAGCATCTCTCCTTCGATGCCGTGGATCAGATAGTAGTCGAAATAGCCTGCACCGGTTTTCTCCAGCTGTTCGTTGAAGACTTTATCGCGATCTTCCAGACTGTTGATGAAAGCGGAATGCAGTTTGGTCGCCAGGGTAAAACTCTCGCGGGGATGGCGTTCGATCAGCGCTGTTCTGGCTGCTCTCTCGCTTTCGAAGCCGTTGTACATCCATGCCGTATCGAAATAGGTGAAGCCTTTGCTGAGAAATAGATCGACCATCTCTTTCAGCTGTTCGATATCGATGGCGGCAGAATTGTTTGGATCTGTCTGGGGAAGGCGCATCAGGCCGAATCCCAGTTTCTTTTCAGGTCTGAATTCCATAAAATACCTCCGATGATTCCATTATACTATTCTCCGTTTTCTCCTGAATGCGGGTATAAGGAAGGAAATGCGGTTTGCTAACAGTGCACGCTTCGACTAAAATGAAAATGATGGCTGACGACAGGCTGTATCAGATCTGCAGAAGCATTTTTGCGCCTATTTTCAGGTGCTATTTTCATCCGCAGATCGTTAATGCAGATAGAATTCCAAAGAGCGGTCCCGTCATTCTGGCAGGTAATCATAAACACGCCTTGGATCCTCTGCTGGTAGATATCTGCACTTTTCGTACGGTTCACACATTGGCAAAGAGCGAACTGTTTGAAGGCTGTTTCGGCTTCTTCTTTTCCCGTATCGGCGCCATCCCGGTCTATCTGGAAGCGCCAAGCAATCCGGATGCCTATGCAGGCGCGAAAGAAGTCTTGCGGAAGAACGAAGTCCTCAACATTTCTCCGGAAGCCGCCAGGAATTACACCAAAGAGATCCTGCTTCCTTTCAAGACCGGAGCAGTCCGTCTGGCCAAGGAAACGAACACGAAGATCCTCCCGTATTGCATTGTCGGAGACTATGTCTTTCGTTCCAGAAACCTTAAAATCGTCTTTGGCGAGCCGATCGAAATCAGCGAAGAGGAAGTCGCCGATGCGAATAAAATGCTTTACAGTGCAATAGAAACGCTTCTGCTGGAGAATCGATATGACTGATGTGATACTGGTACGTCCGGAAGAATCGCGGACGAAATATGACTTCCAAGGGATCATCGAGAATGAATGTCTGGAACTGGAATGGATACAGACGATCCTTCAGGATCGCGGTTATTCCGTGACGATTTTCGATAAGCAGGTAGAAGCGCAATCCTTTCAGGAATTCATTTCGGATAAGAAATTTGATGTCTTTTATGGCGAAGCGCGCTGCTTTCAGGAGACTTTCATTCTGGAATATGCCGGAGCGTTCAA
>CADBPB010000124.1 GCA_902796525.1 uncultured Erysipelotrichaceae bacterium
CCCACTCGATCGTTCCCGGAGGCTTGGAAGTGATATCATAGACGACCCGGGAGATACCTCTGACTTCGTTGGTGATGCGATTGCTGACGGCTTCCAGAAGATCATAAGGGAGCCTCGACCATTCGGCTGTCATGAAATCGTCCGTCGATACGGCTCTCAGCACCAGGACATAGCCATAGGTCCTTTCATCGCCCATCACTCCGACCGCATGCAGATCGGTCAGGACCGCGAAATACTGCTGCGGCTTTTCGATATCCGCTTTCCCGATCTCCTCACGGAAGATGGCATCGGCTTCCTGCAACAGAGCGATCTTTTCCTCCGTGATTTCCCCGACGATTCTTACCGCAAGTCCGGGACCTGGGAACGGCTGTCTGCTGACCAGGTCTTCGGGCAGACCGAGCTTCCGCCCGACTTCTCTGACTTCGTCTTTAAACAGATTTCTGAGCGGTTCGATGATCGTTTTGAAAGAGATCGCATCCGGCAGTCCTCCGACATTGTGATGGCTCTTGATCACGGCTGATTTTCCTTTTCCGCTTTCGATCACATCAGGATAGATGGTTCCCTGAGCCAGATAGGGGATCTCGCCAAGTCTTTCCGCTTCTTCTTTAAAGACCTGGATGAATTCGCTGCCGATGATCTTGCGTTTTTCTTCCGGTTCCCTGATGCCTTTGAGCTTTTCCAGGAAACGGACTTTCGCATCGACCCTGATCAGATTCAGATCGAAACGGTCTTTCAACATCCGTTCGATATGATCGGCTTCTCCTTTTCTAAGCAGCCCGTGATCGACAAAGACGCAGACCAGTCTGTGTCCGATTGCTTTGTTCAGCAGCAGAGCGGTAACCGAGGAATCGACGCCGCCCGATAAAGCCAGAAGGACTCTTTCTCCGGAAAGGGACTCCCGATATCGGGAAACGGAGCTTTCGATGAAATCATCCATCTGCCAGTCGTTTTGAATCTTGCATATCTTTAATAGAAAATTGGAAAGGATCGTTTTTCCGTATTCCGTATGGATGACTTCCGGATGGAACTGGACTCCATAAAGTTTTCTGTCTGTGTCTTCGAATGCGGCACAGGGACAGTGTTCGCTCCAGGCGGTAACAGAAAAACCGTCAGGTGCTTTGCTGATGCGATCCATATGAGACATCCAGCAGACGCTTTCGGAAGTGACGTCTTCAAACAGAATGCTTTCTCCGTGTGAAAAGATGATTTTACCGTATTCCGCTGTTGTTGCCTTCTCGACTTCTCCTCCGGCCAGATAAGTCATAAGCTGGGCGCCGTAGCAGATCCCCAGGATAGGGATCCCCAGATCAAGAATTCCTTCATCGAAACGAGGCGCGTTTTCCTTGTATACGCTTTCAGGTCCTCCGGTAAAGATGATGCCTTTATAATCCTTCTCGGCGATTTCTTCAAGACTGATCTGATCGAAAGGTACGACTTCCGCATAAATGTGCTGTTCACGCACGCGTCTGGCGATCAGCTGATCATACTGACCTCCGAAATCCAAAACAAGCACTTTTTCCATTTCTATTCCACACCGAACAGCAGTTCGTAATAGGTAGGAATCGGCCAGCAGGAACGGCCGCAGATCTTTTCGAGCTCATCGGTATAGTTTCGCATCTCTTCCATCAGCGGGAGGATCTCATCATGATAGAAGAAAGCTTTTTCCTGAGATGATAAAGGCTTGCTGCTGCGCAGACGCCGTTCGACTTCGGCAATATCATCGCAGATCTTTTTCATACGATCCGCAATGACCTGACAAGTCACGGTCTCGTACATATCATCGCCGTATACGCCGGCTTCTTTCTTCTTGCAGATGACGGCAAGCAGCTCGTTTTCATAACGGGTCAATGCCGGGAGGATGTCCTTTCTCAGCATGTCGATCATCGTCAGAGCTTCGATATGGACGGTCTTGTGGTATTTCTCCAGATAGATCTCGTAACGGGAATGCATCTCGGTTTCGGAAAGAACGTTGTTATCGATCAGGACGGAAACGTTTTTCTCGTCGAGATAATGAACCAGAGCTTCAGGGGTGGAAGAATAATTGCTTAAGCCTCTTCGTTCGGCCTCTTTGATCCAGGCGGCGTCATAGCCGTTTCCGTTGAAAATGATGCGTTTGTGAGCGTTCAGGGTCCGGATGATCAGGTCATGGACGGCTTTGTTGAGATCTTCGGCTTTTTCCAGTTCATCCGCAAATCCTTTGAGTTCCTGGGCGATCACCGCATTAAGTATCGTATTCGGAGTCGCGATCGAAGCGGAGGAACCAGGCATGCGGAATTCGAATTTGTTGCCGGTAAAAGCGAAGGGAGATGTCCGGTTGCGGTCCGTATTGTCTTTCGGGAACGGAGGGATCGTATGGACGCCGATCCGGATGGAAGATCTGTTTGAAGCATAGGCGGTATCATTGATGATGCTGTCGAAAATGGCAGTCAGTTCATCGCCCAGAAAGACCGAGATGATCGCCGGAGGTGCTTCGTGTCCGCCCAGGCGGTGATCGTTGCCCGCAGATGAGACAGAGATCCGGATCAGATCCTGATATTCGTCGACGGCTTTAATAATGGCTGTCAGGAAGATGAGGAACTGGGCGTTGTCTTTCGGCGTATCGCCCGGATCCAGCAGGTTGATGCCGGTATCGGTCTTAAGAGACCAGTTGTTATGCTTGCCGGAACCGTTGATGTTGGCGAAGGGCTTCTCATGCAGGAGACATTCCAGTCCGTGTTTCTTAGCGACTTTCTTCATGATTTCCATCGTGAGATTGTTCTGGTCCGCCGAGACATTGACAGTCAGGAAGTTGTTGGCGAGTTCGTGCTGCGAAGGTGCAACCTCGTTGTGTTCCGTTTTTGCCTGTATGCCCAGAGCCCACAATTCTTCGTTGAGATCTTTCATGAAATCCTGGACTCCGGTCTTGATGGAACCGTAGTAGTGATCGTTCATTTCCTGACCTTTCGGCGGCATTGCGCCAAACAGTGTCCGTCCGGTCAGCTTGAGGTCTTCTCTCTGATCGAAGTATTTCTTATCTACGAGGAAATATTCCTGTTCCGCTCCGGCCGTCGCCTTGACATGATCGACATCTTTGTTGCCGAAAAGACGAAGGATCCTCATTGCCTGGGTGTTCAAGGCTTCCATGGAACGGAGCAGCGGCGTCTTATGGTCAAGGGCTTCGCCCGAGTAGGAACAGAAGACCGTCGGAATGCAAAGAATGCCATCTTTGATGAACGCATAGGAGGTCGGATCCCATGCGGTATAGCCTCTGGCTTCGAACGTATCCCGTAATCCTCCGGAAGGGAAAGAAGAAGCATCCGCTTCGCCCCTGACCAGATTGCTGGGAGAGAACTCCAAAGTGATGGCTCCTCCTCCGCCGGTCGAAACGAAGCTTTCATGTTTCTCGGCAGTCGCTCCGCTCAAAGGATGGAACCAGTGCGTGAAATGTGTTGCGCCATTCTCGATCGCCCAGTCTTTCATGACACTGGCGACTTCTTTGGCAATCTCCTTGTTCAGTTCCGTACCTTTCTTGATCGTCTGATGCAGCTGGGCATAGACCGATGGCGATAGTCTTTCTTTCATGCGGGCATCATTGAATACCTTGATGCCAAAGGTGTTGATGATCTTAGTCATATAGTATTCCTCCTTTTTGTCTGATGGCGGCTTCGATCAAGCCTTGAAACAGCGGATGCGGTTTATTGGGTCGAGATTTGAATTCCGGATGGAACTGCACTCCGATGAAGTAATTGTTATCAGGAATCTCAATCGTTTCGACGATGTAGCCGTCGTTGTAAGTGCCGGAGATCTTCATTCCATGATCGGTGACGATCTGACGGTAATCGTTATTGAATTCATATCTGTGACGGTGACGTTCAAAGATCCGGTCTTTGCCATAAAGCGTTCGGATCAGTGTATCTTCTCTCAAGTCGCAGGGATACGCTCCCAGGCGCAAGGTGCCGCCTTTGTTTGTATCGTCATTCTGATCCGGAAGATAATCGATGATCTTATGCGGAGAGTTCGGATCGAATTCCCGTGAATCTGCCTCTTTCAAACCGCAGGCATTTCTCGCAAAGCCGATGACCGCCACCTGCATACCCAGACAGATACCCAGATAAGGAATATCGTTTTTTCGACAGTATTCCGCCGTAACGATCATTCCCGGAACCCCCCGGTCGCCGAAACCTCCCGGTACGATGATGCCGTCGCAGGCATCCAGTTTTCCTTTGGCATTCTCTTCATTGACCGTTTCGCTATCGATCCATCTGATTTTCACTTTCGTCCGATTCGCGTAGCCGCCATGCGTGAGCGCTTCTGCCACAGACAGGTAGGCGTCATGCAGATGCACATACTTGCCCACCAGACCGATGGTCACCGTATCCTGAAGATTGCGTGCGGTCCTGACCATTTCTTTCCATTGATCGAGATCTTCTTTCTTAGGATCCAGATTCAGTTCCCGGCATGCGACTTCGGCCATATGCTGCTTCTCCAGCATCAGCGGTACTTCATATAAGGTTTTCAATGTCCGGTTTTCAATCACGCAGTCCCGTTTGATATTGCAGAAGAGCGCGATCTTGTCAAAAAGATCTTTATCAAGATGCTTTGTACAACGCAGAACGATGAGATCCGGTTTGATGCCGATACCTTGCAGTTCCTTGACCGAATGCTGTGTCGGTTTCGATTTGAATTCCTTGCTGGAATCCAGAAACGGGACTAGCGTGACATGAATGTAGAGCACATCCTCTTTCTTGTTTTCCAGACCGATCTGGCGTATCGCTTCCAGGAAGGGCTGGGATTCGATATCGCCTACCGTACCGCCGATCTCGCAGATCAGGACATCGGGATCGTTCTTGGCTGCTGCCGCATAGATGAATTCTTTGATTTCGTTTGTGATATGGGGAATGACCTGCACCGTCTTTCCCAGAAACTTTCCTTCGCGTTCTTTCTGCAGGACATTCCAGTAGACCTTGCCTGTGGTCAGATTGGAAAACCGATTGAGGTCTTCGTCGATGAATCGCTCGTAATGCCCAAGGTCCAGATCCGTCTCTGTTCCGTCATCCGTAACAAATACTTCGCCATGCTGAAGAGGAGACATGGTGCCGGGATCGATATTGATGTAAGGATCGAGCTTCTGCGAAGCCACTTTAAA
>CADBPB010000125.1 GCA_902796525.1 uncultured Erysipelotrichaceae bacterium
GCCAAAGAAGTGCACGGGATCGACGCTTCGAAGACCGCCATCGATCAGGCGATCCGCAACAGCGAACTGAACGGTTTCCATAATATAAAATTCATTGTCGCGGATGTTTTTGATTATCTCAACGATCTGGAACAGTCGAGCGAGAAGTATGATGTGATCATCCTGGATCCTCCGGCTTTCACCAAATCCAGAAATTCGATCCGGAACGCTTCCAAAGGCTACCGCGAGATCAATTACCGGGCGATGAAATGTCTCGAATCCGGAGGCTATCTGGTGACCTGTTCCTGCAGCGAATACATCACGAGAGATCTTTTTACGCAGATCATACTGCAAAGCGCAAACGATGCCCATAAACGTTTAAAAATGATCGAATGCCGTGCCCAAAGCAAGGATCATCCGATCATTCTTGGAAACAATATTTCCGAATACCTGAAATGTATGATCTTCGAGGTCAACGACCGCTGATCATTTCGGGACGTATTCGTCGATCAGTCTCACTTCCTTGATGCCTTCGACTTCATCGAGAAGCAGCGCTTCTACGCCTTCTTTCAAAGTGTAATCAAGAGCCATGCAGCCAACGCAGGCGCCATGGACGGAAACATATACGATATCATCTTCCAGCTTTTCAAAACGGACATCGCCGCCTTCGTACTGGATATAAGGCCTGACTTTTTCGATCGTTTTATTGATCGCTTCGATCTTTTCTTCCATATTCATACATTAAGAATATACTACATAAATCGCAAAAATCACAGCAAATTGATTTATAATGATGAAGTATGAGTTCGATCGGAAACTACAAAGTAGGAATGACCGTCTACGGTCAGATCAGCGGGATCAAGCCTTACGGAGCGTTCGTCAGATTCGATGACGGCGTTTCAGGTCTGATCCATATTTCGGAGCTATCCAACGGTTTCGTACGCAATATCGATCATTTCGTAAACGTGGGGGAGTATGTCATGGTCAAGGTGATCGATATAGACAGGGAGAACCGGCAGCTGCGTCTTTCGCTGAAAGCTCTGCCACAGAACCGCAAGCGTTTCAAGAAACGCGTACGATTCGAAGGCATGCCGGAAGACGAGATCGGTTTCAGAACAATCGAAGAAATGATGCCTATATGGCTTAAGGGAGAAAAGAATGATTAGTTTAGATTTGGGACATATCATGACGGAAGTCGATTTCGACAGTTACCGTGATCGCGTAAGACAGATCCATCACGATATGCATCAGAAGATCGGCGCAGGCAGCGATTTTTTAGGTTGGATCGACTGGCCGCTCGCCTATGATAAAGAAGAATTCCAAAGGATCCTGGATCTTGCGGAACGGATGAAAGGAAAATACGATACCGTTCTCGTATGCGGCATCGGCGGTTCCTACCTGGGAGCCAGAGCGGCATTGGAGATGATCAAAGGCCTTTATCCGAACGACGGGATCGAAGTGATCTTTATCGGCAACACGTTTTCACATACCTACCTTTCGCAGATCCTTGAACATATTCGAGACAGGGAAGTCGTACTGAACGTCATTTCCAAGTCGGGAACAACGACGGAGACTTCCATCTCATTCCGTATCTTCAAGAAATTCATGGAAGAGAAATACGGTGCAGAGGCAAAAGAACGCATCTATGCGACAACGGATGCCAAAAGAGGGACGCTGAAAGCGCTGGCCGATCAGGAAGGCTATGAAGAATTCGTCATTCCGGATAATATCGGCGGACGTTATTCCGTGTTTACGGCTGTAGGATTGTTGCCGCTGGCTCTTTCAGGCGTCAATATCACGGAACTGATGCAAGGCGCTCTGGATGCTTTTCATGATCTGAACAACGAAGATCTCTTAAGCAATCCCGCTTACCAGTATGCGGTTATGCGCCGTATCCTGAATGAAAAAGGCTATACCGCCGAATATTTCGTTACCTATCATCTGCAGCTGACGATGATCGCGGAATGGTGGAAACAGCTCTTCGGAGAGTCCGAAGGCAAGGAATTCAAAGGCGTTCTGCCGACCAGCGCCTGCTTCTCGACCGATCTGCATTCCCTGGGTCAGTTCATTCAGGAAGGCAGCAAGATGGAATATGAAACGATCCTCTACATCGACAACATGCCTCAGGATATCATCTTCCCGGATGACGCGGAAGATCTGGATCATATGAATTATCTTTCCGGAAAGCCGCTGTCCTGGGTCAATCAGATGGCGTTCGAAGGAACGTTAAGCGCACATAGCGAAGTAGGAAACAATCCGAACATGGTCATCCATCTCAGAGACAACAGCGCCAGAGCGTTCGGCTATATGATCTATTTCTTCTTCCTGGCCTGCGGCATGAGCTGCTATCTCCTGGATATCAATCCGTTCAATCAGCCAGGCGTCGAAGTCTATAAGAAAAAGATGTTCAGCCTCTTAGGCAAAGAATAAAAAAAACGAAAACCTTAGATATGCGATCTAAGGTTTTTTCATGCCGATCGGACGAACCGATGCCTGGATCGGTGATTATTGCAAAAAAGCCCCGAATAATGTATTATTTAAGGCGAATGGGGGAGTAGCTGGCGTATGGAAACATACGTGTCAAGCCAACAATCTCGGCTATAAGCCTGGTTTGCCTTAAAATGCGAGACTCATGTGTAACTGTGGTTATGCATGGGTTATCGAAACAGAGACTCATGCATGGACATGGGTTTTATTTTTGAAAGGATCGTTATGGAAAAGTTTTATTTACTGAAAGAAGAAGAAGTATTCAAAGAGGTGAATAGTTCTCCGGAAGGCCTCAGTTCCGCCGAAGCCCAGAGAAGACTGGAACTCAACGGCAAAAACAAGCTTGAAGAAGCCAAGAAGGAGTCATTATTCAAGAAGTTCATCAATTCGATTTCCGACCCGATGATCATCATGCTGCTGGCGGCAGCCGCGATTCAGGCGGTGGTCAATCTGATGCAGATGTCCGACGGTTTCAAGCTTTCGGAATTTGCGGATGTCATCGTCATCATGGCGGTCGTCATCATCAACACGATCATGTCGCTGATTCAGGAAGCCAAAGCGGAAGGCGCCATGGAAGCGCTGATGCAGATGACGGCTTCGACTTCGAAAGTCTTGCGTGACGGCAAGGTAGAGATCGTAAAATCCGAAGATATCGTCGTCGGCGATGTCATCGTATACGAAGCGGGCGATACCGTTCCGGCCGACTGCCGTATCCTGGAATCCTATTCCCTGAAATCGGAAGAAGCTGCTCTGACCGGCGAATCCGTCCCTGTCAACAAGATCGTCGATGTGCTGATGCTGAACGACAAGACGGATATCACTTTGGGTGACCGCAAGAATATGCTTTACAACGGTTCTACCGTTGTTTATGGACGAGGCAAGGCCGTGGTCGTTGCCTGCGGCATGGATACCGAGATGGGTAAGATCGCCGATGCCTTGAACCAGTCCGCGAAAGAACTGACCCCTCTGCAGAAGAAGATGGGCGAATTGTCCAAGTTCCTGACCAAACTGGTCATCTGGATCTGCGTTGCCGTTTTCGCTTTAGGAATCATTGAAAAGATCGTGCTCTCCAAAGAAGCGATCACAATGTCGACACTGACAACTGTCGGTCTCGATACCTTCATTGCCGCGATCGCTCTGGCGGTTGCCGC
>CADBPB010000126.1 GCA_902796525.1 uncultured Erysipelotrichaceae bacterium
AACTTTTATGTTCCGATCGATCCAACGATGCCGAAAGACCGGATCGACCGGATCTTTCATACGCTGGAACCGGCCTTGATCATTTCCTGTGTGGCAGATCCTATGACAGAAGCGTATGGCGCTATTCCCTATGAGGATATGCTGAAGAGGGAAGCGGACGAAAGCTTGCTGAAATGGATCAGGGAGGATTCTTGCGATGTGGATCCGCTTTATGCTCTGTTCACGTCAGGATCTACCGGTATTCCGAAAGGGGTCCTGATCAGCCACCGTTCGGTATTGGATCTGACGGCGGCATTTCAGGACGCTTTTTCCTTCACAGAAAACAGCGTTTTCGGCAATCAGGCTCCTTTTGATTTCGATGTCAGTGTCAAAGATATCTACAATGCGTTAAACTGCGGAGGAACGGTTCAGATCATTCCGAAAAAGTATTTTAAAATGCCAAAACTATTGATCGGCTTCCTGAGAGACAGATCGGTGTCGACGATCATCTGGGCAGTCTCGGCGTTAAGGATCATTGCCGATTTCAAGACGCTTGATGATGAGGAACCGCTGGCTCTGGAGAATGTGATGTTTTCCGGCGAAGTTATGCCTGTAAGAACATTGAACTACTGGATGGACCATCTTCCGGATGCCAGATATGTCAACCTGTATGGGCCTACCGAAATCACATGCAACTGTACCTATCATGTGATCGATCGAAGATATGGCAACGACGAGATGCTTCCGATCGGGAAAACATTCCGTAACAGCAAGGTATTTCTGCTTGATGAAGAGGCGAAGAGGATCACCGGTCATGACCGGATCGGCGAAATCTGCGTTTCAGGAAGCTGTCTGGCACTGGGCTACTGGAACGATCCCGCAGCTACGGCACAGGCTTTCGTCAATGATCCGCTTGTCTCGGAATATCCGCTGAGGATCCATAAGACGGGTGATCTGGGCTATTATAACGACAAAAACGAACTCGTATTCGTTTCAAGAAAAGACAGTCAGATCAAGCATATGGGTCACAGGATCGAGCTTGGCGAGATCGAGGTCGCTTTGAATTCGCTTGATCTGATCACGATCGCCTGCTGCATCTATGATGACATTCGTGAAAAGATCGTCTGTTTCTATGAGTCGGAAAATACAGAGATGGATAGACAGATCGCTTTGGCGATGATGAAAAAACTGCCCAAATATATGTGTCCGAACGTCTATATCCGCTATGACCACTTGCCTATGAACAAGAACGGGAAGATCGATCGGGTCAAATTAAAAGAAAGCCTCAATCAGGAATAAGATAGGAATTCCGGAAGGCTGTTCATTTGCTTAAATATTGATAGAACGATATAATTACTATTATTAATGCACATAATGTCATTTCGCAAAAGAAGAGCCACTATATAAAGAAAACTGTTTTATCTTCGGTTCAAACGCTGTTCTTTCCGCGAAACCATTCACACAGGATGTGAAATGCAAGGTTCTGCCGGAATCGGCAGACGATCAAAAAGATGCAGGAAAGGACGTGTTATGGATCAACTGATAGAAATCATGAGTGGAATCAGACCGGATATCGACTTTACGACAGCAACCGCTCTGATCGATGATGACCTGCTGGATTCGTTCGATATCATCGCCATCGTAGGTGAAGTGAATTATAAATTCGACGTTGAAATCAATGTAAACGACCTGTTACCGGAAAACTTCAATTCTGCAGGCGCATTGTATGAACTGATCAAGAAACTGCAAGAAGAAGACTGACGATGCCGGTTGCTTCTTTTCTCTTTCTTTTGTTTGTTTCTTCAGTCATCTTTGTTTATTTTGTCGTACCGGTAAAATACAGATGGCTCGTCATATTAGCTGCTAATATCTTTTTTTATTGCTCGTATGGCGTAAAGTATCTCGTTTATCTGATCATCAGCAGCCTGATTACTTTTTTGGCTGCGCTTTTTTTACGAAAGGCATCGGAAGAGTATACGAACGATGTCGCTACGGCTGACAAGGGACAGAAGAAACAGCTCAAAGAAAAACTGAAGAAGAAGAAAAAAAGAATCTGTCTGGCGGCACTGGCTATCGTTTTAGGAATATGGATCGTTTTAAAATATACGAATTTTTTCCTTGCGAATATCAATGCGTTTTTATCTGAACCTCTGCCTTTAGTCGAGTGGGTCATGCCTCTGGGCATTTCTTTTTATACTCTTGTTCTGGCAGGGTATCTGATAGATGTCTATCGGGACAAATACGAAGCGGAAACGAACTACTTGCGTTTCTTCTGTTTCGTTTCTTATTTTCCTCATATCATCCAGGGACCTTTCAGCCGTTACGATGATCTGGGGAAGCAGCTGAAACAGGAACATCCTTTTTCTTATGACCGCATGGAAAAGGGAGCCAGACGCATTCTTTGGGGTTTTTTCAAAAAACTGGTCGTTGCCGATAAACTGGCGATCGTGATCCATGCGATCCGGGCATCCTATTCAGATCATCCGGCATCCTATCTGTTTTTTGTGATCCTGATGTATTCGTTTCAGATCTATGCGGATTTTTCAGGATATATGGATATCATGGGCGGGATCAGTCAGATTCTGGGAATCACGCTTGCCGAGAATTTCAGGCAGCCATATCTGGCTAAAACGGTCGATGAATTCTGGCGGCGCTGGCATATCACTTTAGGGGAATGGTTCAGAGATTATGTGTTCTATCCTCTATCCATGAGTCCTCTGGCATATAAGATAGCCAGTTTCGCAAGAAAACGCTGGGGCATAAAAACCGCAAAACTGCTGCAGAGCTATCTGGCTTTGTTCTTTGTCTGGACGGCAACGGGACTGTGGCACGAAGCGAACTGGAAGCATGTGCTATGGGGCTATCTGAACATGTTCGTGATCGCGTGTGCGATGCAGTTCGCTGACTTTAATCAGAAACTGAAACAGCGTCTGCACATCAATGAAGAAGCTGTTTACTGGAAGGTGTTCTGCGTGGCCAGGACGTTCTTGCTGGTTTCAATATTGCGAGTGATTTCTACTTCCGATAGCATCGCGACCGCATTTTCCTATTTCGGACATCTGTTGAAAGGCGGTCTGTTTGTTCCGGTTGATTTTTCACTATTGTTCGGTGAGATCGCTGTGAGCGAGATGATTGCGGTGATCGTGGGAATCGCTGCGATCATCGCTGTGGATATCCTGAATGAAACAGGACGCTGGCAAAGTTTCAAAGAGAATTGTCCAATGGTGATCCGCTGCAGCATTCTGACGATACTGATCCTATCGATCATCTTGTTTGGCGGCGGAGAGAATGATCTGCTGGGAGGTTTCATGTATGCCCGGTTCTAAACTGTTAATAAAGAGGATCATGTCGCTGCTGCTGGTCGCACTGATGACGGCCGGGATGTCTTTTATTCTGGGAAAGGCTTTGACGCCGGTCACTTTTGCTGACTATTACAATCACGAGATGAAGGCGATCGAAGATTCAGGAGCGGAGGTCGATCTCCTGTTTGTGGGAGCTTCCAGGTTCTATAGCAGCCTGGATGCGCGTATCCTTGAAGAAGAGCTCGGTCTGGATCATGTCGTGATCGCATCCACTCCTTCCCAATCGGTCAACGGCTCCTATTATATGATGAAAGATATGATCGAAAGGATGAAACCCAAAAAGATCATTCTTGGCGTGACATGCGACCAGCTGATCGAAGAGGACAAGGTCCAGGGGATGCTGCTGGTGATCGACCGTTTGTCATTAAGAAACAAACTGGAAATGTTCCGTCGCTGCTTTTATGGAACAGATTTGTTATACATGCTGAATATCTACCGCTACCGGGACAATCTCGATGATATTTTCAAGATCCGCGACCAGAAGAAAGCGATGATCGCAAACAACTGGATACAGGAAGACGACGGAGACGAATACTACTGCTACAAAGGCTTTATCTACCGTTACGGATCCGTTGAGACCGGAAACATGCCGATGTATTTTAAAAGTTCTTTCTCGGAGGATGCGATCCTGGATAAGAATCTCGACTATTTGAAACGATGCATTCAATTATGCAAGGACAACGGTATCGAACTGGAACTGCTAACTGCTCCGACTTCGGTCATGCGCATGTACTATGTCGATCATTATGATGATGCAGTCAGATATTACCAGAAACTGGCGGATGAAAACGGCCTGGTTTATCATAACCTGAATTATCTGGTGGACCGGGAAACGTTCCTGCCGGATGAGATGATGCGCGACTATAATCATACCAATGGCGAAGGCGCTAAAATCATCAGCAGACTTTATGCCGAGATCCTGAAGAAAGAAGCGGCAGGAGAAGATGTGTCCGGATACTTTTATCCGACCTACGAAGATTTCTGTGCCAGCGTGAAACGTATCGTGTCCGTCGATGCCGAGGTCGAGAAAGAAAATGATGTCTATCATCTGGCGCTGCGCAGCCTGCATAATCCGGAGGTCAAGGTCCTTTATCAGATTGAAACAGAGGATGGGGAAGTGCTGGTCCCCTGGACGGAGGAAACCGAGCATGATCTGACAAAAGGTTTGGGCGAGATCAAAGTCATCGCCAGGAGCACGGACGATGACATCGGCCGGGCTTATCAGTCTTACTATATAGGTGATTAAAGAACGGATATGGAGAAATTGCAGCTGGATATCAGGGATACCGAAAAACCGATCGTCGAACGGATCTTTGAACATGCCGATCGAACCCCGGAATCTCCTGCCGTCATCTGCAACGATGAGACCCTCAGCTATGCTGGATTGAAAGAACTGATCCTGGATGCTTATGCGTGTCTGAAAGAAAAAGGCATCAGTAAGGGTGATAAAGTTCTTGTTCAAGCCGTTCATGACAAATGCTGTGTCGCCTGTTACTATGCGATCCATCTGCTGAATGCGGTACTGGTTCCATTTGAAAAGAAAG
>CADBPB010000127.1 GCA_902796525.1 uncultured Erysipelotrichaceae bacterium
CCTTTTGTCTTCTTCAGAAGAAAACGGTCGTCATAGATGCCGCCGACGACTTTCCCCCGCGCATAGATCACATACTCGCCCATCATCGGACGATAGGAAAGATCCAAGTCTTCTCCCAGCTGTTCCAGCACATAATCCAGAAATTCTTTGCTTGATGCCATGTCTCCATTATAGCATTCCGTTCTTCTTATGATTTCTGTTAAGATAGAATCGACAGAAGAGGTACATATCATGAAATATGCATTGATTAACGGAATCATCCTGGATGGCACGAAAGAAATGGAACCCATCCTGAACAAAACCATTCTGGTAAACGGGGAAAAGATCGAAGACATCGTCGATAGCGATCGCGACTTGACCGGATATGAAGTCATCGATCTTGAAGGAAAATATCTGCTTCCGGGTCTCATCAATATGCATGTCCATCTGGCGGGCAACGGAAAGCCGCAGAAGAAGCAGCGCGACAACACGAAGCTGGTCAACCTGCTGTTCTCCAATCCCCTGACCGCAAACATCGCATACAGGATGGTAAAGAACTATGCCCGGATCGAACTGAACAGCGGCGTAACGACCATCCGTACGGTGGGCGGACTGAAGGATCTCGACAGCCGAGTAAGAGATGAAATCAACGCGAAGAAATACAGCGGACCGCGTATCCTTTGTTCGAACGAAGGGATCTCGGTCCCGGGCGGACATATGGCAGGTTCAGTGGCGATCGTTGCCCACAGCTTCGAGGAAGCAAAGAAGCACATCGATCATCTGAAGGCAAAGAAAGCCGATCTGGTGAAAGTTATGATCACAGGCGGAGTCTTGGACGCCAAAGAAAAAGGAACGCCAGGCGAAATGAAAATGGCCCCAGAGCTCATCAGGGAGATCTGCGACTATGCCCATGAGCTGGGATACAAAGTCGCAGCCCACGTGGAATCCAGCGAAGGCGTGAAAGCCGCCTTGCAGAATGGGGTCGACTCCATCGAGCACGGAGCGGAACCGGATAAGGAAACGATCGATCTGTTCAAAAAGAGAAACGCTTTCCTGATCACGACACTGTCTCCTGCTTTACCATATGCGCTGTTCGACCGATCGGTTTCCAACGCTTCCGAAGTGGAACAGTTCAACGGCGACTTCGTCTTCCGGGGGATCATCGACTGCAGCAAAGCCGCTTTAAAAAACAATATCCCTATGGGTCTGGGAAACGATGTCGGCTGTCCATGGATCTCGCAGTATGATTTCTGGAGAGAACTGGTCTACTTTACGAAATACGTCGGTGTCGACAACCGTTTCGCCCTTTATACCGCAACCTTGAACAACGCGAAACTGGCAGGGATTGATGCCGTAACAGGGTCGATCGAAAAAGGAAAAGATGCGGATCTCATCGTGACGGATAAGAATCCGCTGGATGATCTTCATACCTTGAGGAATGTGCGGATGGTCATGGCCAGAGGCGATCTGCTTCGCCATCCTTCGGTAAAACGCAATCCAATCGTCGATCAGGAACTGGATAAGTTCATCTGAGTCAGGATATATGCATTTCATAAAAGAGGGATCTATATCGATTCCTCTTTATATTTCCGTTTCCTGAACGATTCCATACAGTTTAATGCTGCATAAAGAAATGGCATAACGATCCGCCTTTCTCAGAACGGTCAGTTATTTACATCTATACGATATAATGCATCCTGTCAAATGAGCGGAACCGGAAAAGTCCAAAAATAAAGTGCAAATTCTGAATATGATTTGCACTTTTAGTATTTATATCGATTGATTCGGATCGCGGTTACGATCAATTTTTATTAAATCTTTGAACGATCTCCTTCTCGCATTCGTTCATTATCTCTTCGACCAACTCCCCTTCGAGATCAAGCCGTTTTGCTTTGACCAGTTCGACTTCCGGAATCCCATAGAAATTCTGAGCCAATGCTTTTACATATCCGAAACCATATTCTTCCGGGAAGAATTCTCCTCCCGCAGTCGTAACATAATACAGCTTCTTCGCCTTGCACAGA
>CADBPB010000128.1 GCA_902796525.1 uncultured Erysipelotrichaceae bacterium
CAGATCGGCATCCAGGAAATCCTGCAGATAGACTTTCAAGCGATTATCATCCAAGGTATCTGTAAGGATCTCGTACATTTCCGGATCAATCTCATAGGCATCGACCGAGGCAGAGTATTTCAAAAGACACTCCGTCAGGGCACCCAGTCCCGGACCGATCTCGATGGTCTTCAGGTCCTGTTCGCAGGCTTCTCTGGCAATCTTGTCGACGATATTGGCATCGATAAGAAAATTCTGGCCAAGTTTCTTCTTGGCCCGTTTCTCTCCCAGCACCGTTTTCACATGATTGATATTCGCGATCATATCGGCAAATGTCCCGGTCGTATCTGAAACGAACGGTTTCTATAGTTCAATTCTAGCATATTTGTTTCCTGAGGACTGTGTACGTATGATGAAAAAGACATCTCTTCGGATTCGGGAAAAGATGTCTTAGAAAAGTAATGAAAACGATATTCCTGCCGCTTAAGATCTACTGCAGCAGACCTTTCAGGCCGGCATCCCTTAACAGACGCGCTCCCAGATAGAACAGCCCCTGTCCGCAGACATTGACCAGCTGGGCGATCCAGTTCATAAAGGCCTTGTCGAAATCCTTGCTGGAAAGATAGCCCATGCCCAGACACAGGAAGAACGATACGATGAAACAGATCAGAGCGCTTCTCTTTTTGGCTTTGTTTGCCAGGAAACACAAGCCTGCATCAAGAGCGCCCAATCCGACGACCATGATCCCTACCAGAGCCATCGTCGGCAGGAAGGCATAGGTCCTGTTTCCTTTGACGGCTGTCAGAACCAGAGCGATCCCTGCCAGCAGGAAGCCGAACGCCTGATTGGAAAAGAACTGGTTGGACATCCAGACAAAATCGCCGATGCCCATCGCATAAAGCAGCTTATAGGTGGCTTTCAGGAAACCGGCAGCGATTACCAGACCAGCACCGGTCAGAAACAGAAGGCCTTTCCCGTTGCGCTGCTTCGCATAGACTTCACCAGCAATGATCCTGACTCCTAATCCGAAGAAAAGCACCGGAATGTAGTCGACCAGAGCCATGGGGATAGAAAACTCTTTCATATCAGTCCCTGTATACCTTCATGGAGTGGTACTGTTTCGTAAATGGGAACAGCAGCGGTACGGTGTCGGAGTATTTCTGGTACTCCGGATCGAGACCGTAGGTCTTTTCATGGCGCAGTTCCAGACGCTGTGCCGAGTTGTACATGACGAACGTAATCAGAACCAGAGCGATCAGTACCATGATCCACTGTCTTCCCTGAACGGCACCGATGCCGCTGACCGTCACGCCTACCCAGAACATAATCTCGGAGAAGTAGTTCGGGCATCTGACATATCTGTATAATCCGCTATCGCAGAAGCGTTTCGGATTGACTTTCTTGGCTGCGGATTTCTGTTTATCCGCGGTCGCTTCGCCAACGATGGCGGCGATCATGATGATGATGCCGAGCCAGACAAAGAAATTGTCGCTGCTCCGGTTGATGATGCGGTAGGAGACCGCGCTGGTCTGTGCCGTATACATCCACATGCTGTAAGCCCACATGAACAGGCTCACAGGAAGCGGCATCGCCTTGGTCGAACCGGTCGAATCCAGTTTTTTCTTGTAGTCCTTGTTGGTGAGTTCCCTCTTCAGGATATAGCCGCCCAGACGGTATCCGTAGATGATGAACAGGACCGACAGGATCGCTGTAGCAGTCGTCAGCGTATGATTGATCAGGCCGAATACCAGATGGAACGCACCGATGCACATGACCGCAAAGCCGTAGCCTACGGACATGAACCAGACGAAAGATTTGAAGCCCATGCAGCAGCCCAAGGCGGCTACGATGGTGACCGTCCACATGAATGGCGGCCATACTTTGCCGATATAGGAAGGATCCAGTCTAAGCATCTGCCTTACCTCCGAAATAATCTTTGATGTATTCCGCAAACGAAGCGTCTCCCGTCACGTCCTTGCCTACCAGGTCGTGGGACAAGGTCCATTTCGAGAACAAAATGATATCGTGCTTGCCTTCCTTCTTGATCTTAGGCAGATTCGCCAGCAGTCCGAACATCCAGATCGGGCTGTCTTTGATGATCGTCGGCTTGCCCGCAGCTCTGAAGCACATTTTGGCCATCTCTTCGTAGGTATACGTTTCCTTGCCGCCTACTTCGTACGTGGTATTGGTGTCTTTCATGTGTTCGACGATGTATTTCGCAAAATCCGGACAGTCGACGACATTCGCCTTGACATCGTGATAGCCCTTCAGCAGCTGCATCTCGCCTTTATCGACATACGGCTTGAAGACCTTGACAATATCGTAGAAATAGCCGGTCGGACGGTAGATCACATACTCCAGCGGGCCTTTCTTGATTTCCTGTTCGACCATATACTTCGCATGCAGCATCGGCACTTCTTCCGCGCCTGGTTCGTCGCAGGCGATGACCGAAATGTAGTTGAACTTCTTGACGCCGGCGCTGACCGCTTCGTTATACAGATTCATATTGCCCTGATAGTCGATGTCGTATGCCGTGAATTTCGTCGAAGAAGTCGTCAGACCCATGGTCGTGATGACGATATCGATGCCGTCACAAATCCCTTTCAAGGTTTCGGGATTCGTCGCGTCGATCGCTTTGAAGGTATATTTCCCTTCCAAACCGTTGTTTTCTTTTTCTTTTAAATCAGCAGCAACAACTTTATGTTTCTTCTGAACAAGCTCTTTCAGGATCTCGTAACCCAGATTCCCGAAAGCTCCCGCTAATAATACTTTCATAGAATAGTTCCCCCCTCCGTATTATTTATTATACTTGATTTGTGATAATTCTAACAAACCGTTCTGTGTTTTCGGTCAAAAAGAAAGGACGGAATGCATGTCTGTTCCGTCCTGCTTCGTTTCAGTGATTCAGGATATAATCGGTATCGATCAGATTGATCAGATGCTCCGAGATACGTCTGACATCGTTGCAGATCTTCAGGTACTCGCCGCCGCTGACGGTCGTCAGTTCG
Organism: uncultured Erysipelotrichaceae bacterium; assembly: GCA_902796525.1. Taxonomy (GTDB): domain Bacteria; phylum Bacillota_I; class Bacilli_A; order Erysipelotrichales; family Erysipelotrichaceae; genus Colivicinus. The sequence continues at coordinate 2,988 of CADBPB010000128.1, forward strand.
TTCTCGTTCAAACGTTTGATATAGATCTTTACCATCAGGTTCGACAGGTTGAGAATGTCATCCCTGAGATCTTTGATCTGCTTGGTGATCTTGCGCTTGTCGTTCCTGTACGAATCGATGATCAGCAGATACAGACGGTTGATCATCTTGCGCATGTTTTCGAGTTCGTTGATGATCGTCTCCGGGAACTTGTCCTCGCCCAGGTTCCTGGCATAGTTCGAAAGATTCGTCGCATAGTCGCCGATACGTTCCAGGTCGGCGATCGTCTTGTATGTCGAGGACAGATAGCGTCTGTCTTTCTTGTTCAGTTTGTGGCTCTGCCCCAGGGTGATGATCAGCTCGACCAGTTCCTTGTTCAGGAAATTGAGTTCTGCTTCGTTGTTGTCGAGCTCTTCCTGGCGCTGGAAGTCCAGAGTCTTGATCATATCCATGGCGATGTTGAAATTCTGCATGGCGGTATTGGCCATATGAACGATCTCGTGCTTGATCTGTTCCACGGCGATCGAAGGCGTGGAAAGGATGTTGCTGTCGACGAAATAGAAGCGTTCTTTCTTTTCTTTCGGCGATTCGTCTTTGATCATCCGTTTCGTCAAATCGACCAGTCGATCGGTTAGAGGCAGCACGATGATGACGGAAGCGATATTAAAGATCGTATGGAACATCGCCAGCTGCGTGTGCGGAAGACCCGGAAACATGCGTTCAAAGAGGATACCGAAGGACAATGATCTGCCTGAGGCAAAGCCCATGATCTCATCGATAAGATAGACCAGGACGACGCCTCCGATATTGAAGATCAACTGCAGCAGAGAGGTGCGTTTCGCATTGACGCTGTCCGATTTCATACCCGCCAGAACGCCGGTCAGGCAGGTACCCACATTGGCTCCCAACGTCAGGTAGATGCCCTGAGAAATGTTGATCAGACCGACCGCGACCATGGATATGGAGATCGAAGTCATTGCGGAAGAGCTCTGAATCAGCGCCGTAAGGACCGCCCCGAACAGAATCAGCAGCAGCGAAGAGTTCACTCTGGCTATCACTTCTTTCAAAGCCGGAGAAGCGGAGAACCCGACCATCGCCCCAGACATCACATCCAGACCTGCGAACAGGAGCCCGATACCAGTCAGTACCGAACCGAAAAGTTTGACTTTATCCTTCTTGGCAAACATCGTGATGAAAACGCCGAATCCCGCCAAAGAAGAGAACAGGAAATTGAGATTGACTTCATTGTTGCCCATCATGCCTAAAGCGACGAGCTGACCAGTCAGGGTCGTACCGATCTCGCCGCCAAAGATAATCGAGGCAGCCTGTTTCAGGCTGAGGATATTGGCATTCACGAAGCCGATGGTCATGACCGTCATGGCGCTGGAAGACGAGATCGCGATCGTTGCAGCCGTACCGATCAGGACGCCGACGATCTTGTTGTTGGAGACCTTGGCTAAAAGTTCCCGCAGACGGTCGGAACAGACGGCTTCCAGACTGCTGGACATGAGATCGCAGCCGGTAAGAAAGATGCCGATACCGGCAAGCAGATGTAAGAATTCAAACAGAAAGTTCGTGTTTTCCAATTTCGACTCCTTGCATACAAAAGTATACCAAAACTGGTGAAAAATGGTTTATGAACTGATAACTGATGCAACAGACGGAATCATCTGATTGGTGAAATCCCCGTTTTTTGTATATCATGAAAGAAATACATGGGAGGTTATGACTTATGATCATCAGGAACGGAACGGTCTATGACGCCGTCAGCGATCAGCCCTATAAAGCCGATATCCAGATCAAAAACGGCAAGATCGCGGCAATCAAGTCGAAGATCAAGGCAGAAAAAAACGAGAAAGTGATCGATGCGGAAGGAAAGTTTGTCTATCCGGGTTTCGTCGATGCGCATTCGCATCTGGGACTGGATGGCTATGGCATCGGTTTCGAGGGATCGGATTATAATGAAATGAACGATATCGTTTCTCCGCAGCTCAGAGGCATCGATTCCTTCAATCCGCTGGATCCTACGATCCGGCAGGCAATGAACGCAGGCGTGACCTGTGTCGGCACGGGACCGGGAAGCGCCAATGTATTGGGCGGCACGTTTATCGCGGTCAAGACCTACGGCAAGTGCGTCGACGAAATGATCGTAAAAGATCCAGTCGCGATGAAATGCGCATTCGGCGAGAATCCGAAACGGGTCTACCGCGAGAAAGGAAACTTTGCCAGAATGTCGACGGCATCGAAGCTGAGAGAGATGCTGAGCAAGGCAAAAGAATACATGAACAAGAAAGAAGCTGCCGGAGATGACATCTTCAAGAAACCGGCATATGACGCCAAGATGGAAGCGCTGATCCCGATCCTGAAGAAAGAGATCCCGCTAAAGGCTCACGCCCATCAGGCAAACGATATCCTGACGGCGATCCGTATCGCCAGAGAATTCGATGTGAAGCTGACGCTCGAACATGTTACGGAAGGCCATCTGATCGCAGACATCCTGAGCAGATACGACTATCCGTGCGCCGTCGGTCCATCGCTGACGCACGCATCCAAATTCGAGCTCCAGAACAAATCTTGGACCACGCCTGCGGTACTGGCGAAAAACGGGTTGTCCGTTTCGATCATCACAGATGCTCCGGTCATTCCGCAGCAGCATCTTGCCATGTGCGCAGCGATCGCGATCCGGAACGGCTTGGATGAAAATTATGCGCTGAAAGCCATCACGATTCATCCTGCCAGACATCTGGGCGTAGATGACCGGGTGGGTTCGCTGGAAGTCGGAAAGGATGCCGATCTCAGCATCTTCGCCGAATCTCCGTTCGCTGCCGGCGTCGAACCGGAAATGGTCTTCATCGACGGAAAGAAAGTAAAATAGACAACGTTATATCAATATATAACAAGAGGACTCCCAAAGAGTCCTCTTGTTCGTTTATCGTTCTTTAATTCTTCAGCTGCTTAATCGTCTTGCGATCGGCTGTCTAATCTTTCCATTTCAGATTGCCGATCATCTTCTTCCACAATCCGATGCCGTCTTCCTTGCATTCCTGACGGACATACAGATACAGATAATAGATCTTCTTGTCTTTCTTTGTCACATAGGCTTCGCCATACATCGGTACGCCTTC
>CADBPB010000129.1 GCA_902796525.1 uncultured Erysipelotrichaceae bacterium
ATTCGTTAGGCCTCTTCAAAGAAGCCAACTACGCATTCGATGCGATTCCGACCACGATCGAAAACGGCAAAGCCGTACCTGGAAACGGTGCTTATGTCTTCCATGTCGATACGATGGGACGCTATTATTCCTTCGAAGTCAACGGCAGATATCTGGCCACCAACGAAAGCGAAGAACTCTTCTTTGTAGATAAAGACGAAAACGGGGTACTGCCGGAAAATGCCAAGTGGTTCCTGTATCATAAGTCCGGGAAAGATACTTCCGATCCGAACCATCAGGTAAATGTGGATGGCTATTTGATCTACAATAAGGATGTTTCATATAACGGCACGCCTGTCTGTATCGAGTACTTCTCTAGCGTATTCTCCGGATGGACTTACAGCACGAAAAACAACCTGGCGATCTATCTCTTCAATTTCTATGAAGTTGCGGAAGGAACGAAAGTATATGAAGATATCGTTCAGGATCCGTCCATCGTCTTCGATTGTGCCGATGAGCGTTATATCGAACAGGATTTCACAGGCAGATTTACTATAGATGACCTGTGTCCTGTAAATAAAGAACTTGAAATGACTTATACGGTCAATGGCGTAACCAAGAGAGTTCCGCAGATGGAATTCATTGGCACAAGTGGAAGGTTTACCATCCCTGCCGAGGATCTGGATGCGATCGGTAAGATCGATTCCTTCAAGATCACGATCCGTGCCAAGAATGGTTACGATCTGGAATACAGCGACACCAAAGAAATTACTGTCCTTGATGAACCGTTCTTCGAGGATCTGACGCCTGCACCGAATACCCAAACCAAAGAGGACAAGAGACCGACGATTTCTGTGAAGATCGGCAATGCCGGAGAAAATGCGACGATTTCAATGCTTGTCAATGGCGAGAAGGTCGATGCGGTTTATGAAAACAAGATCCTGAGCTGGACACCGACAGAAGATATGACGGATGGACGAACCAGCGTCATCGTTTCCGTAGTGAGACAGGACGAAGTATCGGCAGGTGTCAACTGGGCATTCACTGTCGGCTATTCCAACTACCAGCTGTATTTCGGCCAGTTGCATTCCCATACGACTTATTCCGATGGTTCCGGTACACTGGATACAGCTCTGGATTATATCGCTTCCATTCCGGAAGGATACAACGTTCAGTTTGTCGCCTTTACGGATCACTCCAACTATTTCGATACCACGAGCGCTGCCAACCCGGCGGATGCCATGAACGACAGGAGTCTCATGACCGATGCCAGCAGAGCGCTTTGGGAAGAATACAAAGGCAAAGTCGCCGAGTTTAATGAGAAACATGATAATATCATTGCGATCGCCGGCTACGAAATGACATGGTCGGGCGGTCCGGGACATATCAACTCATTCAATACCGATGGTCTCGTCTCACGTAACAATGCTGCATTGAACAACAAATCTAGCGATGCCGGCATGCGTCTGTACTACGAGACAATGAACAAAGATACGGAATACAAGACGATGCATCAGTTCAACCATCCTGGTACGACTTTCGGCAATTTCACCGATTTCTCTTACTGGGACGAGGAAACAGACAAACACATGTTCCTGGTCGAAGTCGGCAATGGCGAAGGCCAGATCGGACAGGGCGGCTACTATCCAAGTTACGAAGAGTACATTCTTGCTTTGGATAAAGGCTGGCATGTGGCTCCGACGAACAACCAGGATAACCACAAAGGACGCTGGGGCAACGCCAACGATGCCCGCGATGTCGTCCTGGCAGATGAATTCTCTGAAGAAGGCATCTACAACGCCATCAGGGCTTTGCGTGTCTATGCGACAGAAGATAAGAACCTGAATATCAACTACCAGATCAACGGCATGCCGATGGGCACGGTCTTCTCCGACGATGAAGCTCCGGAAATGCTGGACGTCGAAGTAATGCTTTATGATCCGGATGAAAGCGATTCGATCAGGAAGGTCGAACTGGTTTCCGACAGCGGTACCGTTTCTTATACCTGGAGCAATCCTACGGAACTGAATGAAGGCATGCTGACAGCGAAACTGGATCCGGATTACAGCTACTACTTCGTTCGTGTCACCCAGGCGGATGGAGACCTGGCTGTTACCGCTCCGATCTGGGTCGGAAAGGCTCTGGATCTGGGCATCGAATCTTTCGGTACGGCTGTAGAAAAGGTCTACGCCGGTGAAAACACACCATTTACCGTGAAGCTGTTCAATAACGAAGATACGGCTGCTACGGTCAAGTCGCTAGTATACATGATCAACGGTTCCGAAGTCATCGGCACGGATTCACAGCCCAAGACGCTGGCTGCCAATTCCACGATTACTGCGTCATTTACGCATGCATTCGAGAAAGCGAAAAAGACGGAAGTCTCCGTCAAGGCTGTGATCGAGATCGATGGCAAGGAATACGAATATCTTGCCAAGACCGATCTGGATGTCCTGGATAAAGAAAGCGAGGATACCGTCACTTCGATCGACGAAGTCAGAAAAGCTTCCGTCGTTGGCGATACGGGCTACCGTTTCATCATCGAAGGCGTCGTGACATCGAACGCTTCCGGACATGACAAAGATACTGCTTTCTTCGACTGTATCTATGTACAGGACGAGACGGGCGGTATCTGCGCATTCCCAGTCTCCGGAGATTACAAGATCGGCGACAAGGTACATATCGTCGGTCATACCGATTTCTATCAGGGAGAGCCTGAACTTCAAGTCGACACGATCGAAGTGATTGGCGAAAACGGCGAAGCCGCTCCGGTCGAAGTCAGCGCCAAACAGATCAACGACCGCGAAGTCGAAGGCAAGCTGGTCACGCTGAAGGGAACGGTGGAAAGCTATGAAGCTGCCAATGGTCTCATCCAGACGATCATGGTGAAAGACGATGCCGGTAACGTCGCACGTGTCTTCATTGATGGCTATATCACGACGGCATATGATGTCGTGAGACTCTTCGAAGGCAACGGTATCGAAGCGACCGGTCTGGCGTCTTATGATGATACATGGCCGGATACAGATGCATATCCGCGTATCCGTATCAGAGACCGCAAGGATATCGTCTGCGATAACTACAAGATCATCGAAGGCGCAGATTCGACCTGGACCAAGGATTCCGGCGAAGAAGCACTGATCGTCTCGAATGCACCGAATGACAGATTCACCGGTTTCTATGTCGATAATGAACTTGTCGATGAGAGCAATTATGAACGGGTCAGCGGATCGACGAGAATCACCCTGAGCGCGGCCTATCTGCAGACTTTGGCAGATGGCATGCATGCGGTTGAAATCAGATCAACCGATGGATCCGCAAGCACGAGGCTGACGATCAACGAGGCGTCAGGCAGCGATGAACCGGTGAATCCGGATCCCGTGACCCCTACGCCTGTCGATCCTAAACCTGTAGATCCTCAGCCTGTCAAACCATCGGATAGTCAGAAACCTTCAGTACCGTTCAAGCATCCGATGACCGGTGTCGATACTCTTGGACATTTCCGTCCTCATTTCGGAAATATCAGAAAGTATTAACGATATCAGATGATTATCAATAAAAAGAACAGTTCCCAGGAACTGTTCTTTTTCAATGAATTCCACTTATGGCAGGTTCATTTTTATATTACAATAGATATGTTGGTAAAAAACATGATTGGATTTATAAAAGAAAACATTGAACGAAACAAGACAATCCGTTATCTTGAAACGGCGGTTACTGCCACATTACTGCTGCTGTCGGCTTTTCTGTTTTTAAGCGGTTTTGCGAAACTGAATGCCTGCGACGGCAATGTTGAATATATCGGTACGCTGAAGATGCAGCGGCAATTTGAAGCAGAAGATTATGACGAAGATTCCACGGTCTGCGATGTTCTCTATGCCAGTGGAGATCTGAGTCTCATAGTAACTTATCCTTATGAGGAATACGTAGAACTGGAAACAGAGGAGATCGACGCTTATGAATATGTGACAGATAACGGCGTCCATCTCTGCTTCGATCATCATCCGGTGGATCAGGATGAGATCATCGGAACCTACAGGCAGGTCATGGCTCAGCAAGAGACGACGCGTTTCAATGCGGCGACCTCGTTCCTGATTCTGGCTGTATCTTTGTCGATCGTGCTGCTGTTCTCCGGTTTCTTTACGGTCTATGAGAAGTGCTGGTTCATGGCGATCATGATCCTGTCGACGGTCTTTGCGATCCTTTTTCCGGAAGAAAGCGCCAATGGCGTCAACGGCATCACGATCATGCTGCTGTATCTGCTGGATATCTTCCTGAATATCCTTTGCGAACTGCTGATCTCGAAACAGTCACGCTATAATTTCCTGGTTTCCGTACTTGTCGAGATCACCGAGATCCTGATCTGCGTCATCCTCCGTTACCGTTTCGCTACGATGCTGGTGACGCTGCTGTTCTGGCTGCCGATCGATATCCTCAGTTATGTCAACTGGACGAAACACAAGGACGAGGAACAGGATGAACTGACCAAAGTGCGTAAGCTCAGTGGCTATCAGGAAGTTCTCGTGATCCTGTGCATCGTGATCTGGACGGTCGTTGTCGGCTACCTGATCAGCGGCCTGAATATCCGGACGGATTTCTTCGGCTATGATAGGAATCTGGAAACGATGATCAACTATATCGATGCCTGTGCTTCCGCGGTAGGCATTGCGAACGGACTGTTCATTTTCTTCCGTTTACGCGAACAGTGGCTGGCATGGTATATCTGTGCCTCTCTGGAGGCTGTTATCAATATCCTTTCCGGACAGTATGTACTGCTGATCCTGAAGCTGGGTTATTTTACGAATACGACCTATGGCTACATCAAATGGAGCAGGTATATCCGCGAGCATCGCAATGATGACAGGTCGATGTTTTGATTTTCTGTAAAGGTATCAATATAATATAGATATTAATATATAATTAAGTAGTAAAAAAGGAGATTATTATGGCAATTGAAGCAGGCGATTTTAAGACAGGACTGACCGTTATGGTCGACGGTGATCCTTGGCAGGTCATCGAATTCCAGCATGTCAAACCGGGCAAAGGCGCAGCTATCCTGAAGACAAAGATGAAGAACCTCAAGACCGGCAGCACGCAGGAAAGAAACTTTAATGCTTCGACGAAATTCGATGCAGCGGTCATTGAAAAGAAGAACGCATTGTTCTCTTATGAATCTGACAATGTCTATTATTTCATGGATCAGGAAAGCTATGAGATGTATGAACTCGGTGAAGAGCATATCGGTTTCAACAAGTATTTCCTGTTGCCGAATACAGAGATCACGCTGATCTTCTTTGAAGGCAACGTGCTGGATGTTTCGATTCCTGACAAGGTCGAACTGACGATCACCGAAACGACGCCGGCAGTCAAAGGCGCGCCTTCGACACAGACCAAGGATGCGACACTGGAAACAGGTCTGAATATCCGTGTTCCGCAGTTTATCGAACCGGGTGAAAAGATCATCGTTTCCACGTATGACGGTTCTTACGCAGGCAGAGCTTAAGCCGATCTCATGAATAAAGTCGTACTGATCACCGGGGCAGCCCGGGGGATCGGGAAAGCTGTGGCGGTCGAACTGGCCAGGAACGGCCATGATATCGTCATCAATTATCTGACTTCACACGAAGAAGCTTTACAGCTGAAGCAGGATCTTGAAGATACTTTTCATGTGAGATGCCTGGCGATCAGGGCGGATGTTTCCGATGAAAACGAAGTCCGGGAAATGGTTTCCGTGATCGACGAAGAATTCGGCGGAGTCGATATCCTGGTGAATAACGCCGCCGTGGATCTATCGAATCTGTTTCATCAGAAGACCGTTGAAGAATTTCGCAGGACCCTGGATGTGAATGTGGTCGGCGCATATCTGTGCAGCAGGTATGTCTATCCGCATATGAAGGAACAGGGCTACGGACGTATCATCAACATTTCGTCGACCAATGGAATGAACACCTATTATCCGATGAGTATCGATTACGATGCTTCGAAAGCGGCGCTGAATTCGCTGACCCACGATCTGGCTTTGCAGTATGCACCGTTCGTGCATGTGAATGCGATCGCTCCGGGTTTTATCGGTACGGAAAACGAGCTGTATGGCTATGATGAAGAATTCCTGAAAGAAGAAACGGAAAAGATCCTGGTCAGGCGCTACGGACATCCGGAAGAAGTCGCTTATCTGGTCAGGTTTCTGATCACTCCGGAAGCGGATTATATCAACAATACGGTCATCCGTATCGATGGAGGACAAAAAGGAAGCTGTTAAGCTTCCTTTATTGATTTTGACAGGGCAAGAAGAATGGAGAGTTTCCCGTATTCTTTGGTCAGACCTCCTTGCAGATAGAGCGTATAAGGAGGAATGACCGGAGCGTCGGCGCTCAGTTCGATGGTGCTGCCTTGGGTGAATGCGCCGCAAGCCATGACTTCATCGAATGGATATCCCGGCATCGGAGCCGGCAATACCCGGACGAAGGAATCGATCGGCGAGGATTCCTGTATGCCTTGGGTAAAGGCGACCAGTTTCTCTTCCGTTCCCAGTTCG
>CADBPB010000130.1 GCA_902796525.1 uncultured Erysipelotrichaceae bacterium
GGATCCTGAAGATCCAGATCCCAGAGATGATCCAGATAAGAAGCGTACTCGATTCTTCCAAACATGTCCGCGAGGATCTCCTGGGCACGGAGCTTGTCTTCGTGTTTCAGAAGCGTAGTCATAAGCAAAAGATAGTCATAGGTCTGGAAATCATGATCCAGATAAAGACGGTAGAATTCTTCGGCGTCCTCGGTCAGGCTGTACATCAGCGCCAGACGGTCCACCATGACCGAAGTCACGGTCTTGCTGAGACGGATGATCAGACGCTGTATCTTGATGGCGGTCGTGATATTGTGCAGATCCAGCAAAAACTCCACATAATAATCCATGATCGACAGATAGCACATCTTCTGATAGGCGTCGAAATCCGCGAAATGATCTGCCTGGGCATAATAGGTTTCGAAACGGTAGTTGACGAATACGTCTTCCGTCAGGATGAAATACGCAAAGAACGCTTCCAGACAGAAGGGATCGATCTTTAGAGCGCTGTCGATACGGGATTCGAGTTCTTTCTTTGATACGAACATCGTCCGGATCGCCTTGATCTGGGACTTGTTTGCCCGTTCATCGATCTGATATTCCTTGAAGTGTTCTGCCGTAAAAAAAGAGTTCAGATACTCTTCCGGCACATTCCCATTGTCTTGAAACAGCCCGTCGACCAGTTCTTTGAAACTAAGCATCCAGTCCTTCCATTTCTATCCTGTAAGCCAGAGCGATCGTCTTGCTGTCGTTGATCGTACCGTTTGCGATCATTTCCTTGATCTCTTTGAACGTATAGGTATAGAGATCGATCCGCTCGTCCCTATCGAGATGCTGCCCGACTTCTTCTCCCGCTTCCGCGTAATAAAGATAGATCTTTTCCGTACAGTAGCCGCAGGTTGGAATCACATGACCCATCTCGCAAAGATGCTCCGCCTTGTATCCCGTTTCTTCTTCCGTTTCTCTGTAGATCGCCTCCAGAGGATCTTCCCCTTTCTCGATCTTGCCTGCCGGGAACTCCAGCATCTCCCGTCCCAGAGCGTAGCGGTACTGCCTCACCATGTAATAGACATCGCCATGCTTCAAAGCGATGCAGACTCCGCCGTTATGCTGGACGATCTCGCGCATAGCCCTGCTTCCGTCATCCAGTTCGACTTCGTCTTTATAGACCCGGATGATCTTGCCGTCATAGACCGTTTCTCTTTCTATCTGTTTTTCCATATCCGCCTCACACTATTATTCACTTGAAAACCAAAGATTCCTTACCGATATTAAAAAGTCATCGATCGATGACGTTTGCTTACGGAAGATAGAAGACCTTCTCATCGCCCTTTGAAAACATGTACTCTCCCCGGGCATAGGTCTGTATGTATTCGGGATCTTCCAGTTTCTCCTTGGTCGCGACCAGCGAGGCATTCTCGTCCCGCAGCGCTTCCAGTTCCTGTTCGACCACCTTGGCCTGCTGCTGAAGCGAAAACATCGTGTAGATCTTCTTCAGCACCCTGCTCAAAACAAAGATCGTCATGACGATCAGCACGATCGAAACCAGCTTCGAAACCAGACCGTTCTTTTTCTTTTTCACGCTCATGATCCTATTATACTACAGCTCCTCTTTTTTCTCTTCAATGACTTCATACATCGAAAAAGCATCCTGCTTGCTGACGGACTCCCTGACTTCCAGAACCCGGATGCTGATCTCGCGATGTCCGAAAAGGATGCGCACTTCGTCGCCCGGTTCGACTTCGCTGGAAGGCTTGGCCGTTTTTCCGTTGATGAAAAGACGCTCGTTCAGCGCGAGCTGTTTGGCGACTTCTCTCCGTTTCAGGATCCTTGATACTTTCAGATATTTATCAATCCTCATGTTTCTCCAGTTTGTCCAGATTGTCGATCAGCTTGAACAGCTTGCTGATGGATTCCTTCTGATTGTCGATGGAAACGGTCAGTTTGCTGTTCTTGTAGGTGATATCGATATCCCGCGACAGTTCATTGCAGTAGCCGAAGAGTTTCACCCCGTCGATATGATCGGAATACTCTTTCGACAGCGTCACCATGAACCTGCCCTTCGTATTCATTACTTTATCAACTAAATTGAGATTATACAACAGTTCGAGCTTCTTTTTGTTGAACAGGGCTTCGACTTCTTTCGGAAGCTTGCCGTACTGATCCATGATCTTCAGATAGAAACGGAACAGCTCCTCCGCATCTTTGATGTCGTAGAGTTCGTGATAGAGCGAAAGCTTGTCGTAGTCGTTGTCGGAGAACTCGTCCGGAATGTAGCTGGACAGCGGGATGTTGATGTTCGGCTTGCTTTCTTCTTCGGCAACCTCTTCGCCTTTGGCTTTTCTGATCGCTTTGTTCAGCATCGCCAGATACAGATCCAGACCGACATTGTCGATGAAACCGGACTGCTTCTCGCCCAAAAGATCTCCTGCGCCTCGGATCGTCAGATCCCGCATAGCGATCTTGTAGCCTGATCCCAGAGCGGTAAATTCCTTGATCGCTTCCAGACGCTTCAAGGAATTCTCGTTCAGCTGTTTCTTTTCCGGAATGATCAGATAGGCATAAGCCACCCGGTCGGAACGGCCGACCCTTCCTTTGATCTGATAGAGCTGGGAGAGTCCGAAATTCTGAGCGTTATCGATGATGATGGTGTTCGCGTTGGGAATATCCAGCCCCGTCTCGATGATCGTGGTGCAGATCAGGACATTGATCTCTCCGGCATAGAAGCGGTACATGACGTCTTCGATCTCCTGCCGGTCCATCTGGCCGTGGGCGACGCCGAC
>CADBPB010000131.1 GCA_902796525.1 uncultured Erysipelotrichaceae bacterium
AAAGTGAAGAGATTCAATAAGGTTAAGGGATTTGGCTTCATTACAGCAGATGATGGTCGTGACGTCTTTTTCCATTATTCTCAATTGCTTATGGATGGTTATAAAACCATCGCTGAGGGTGCACCAGTTGAATTCGAATTAGTTGAAGGCGATCGAGGCCTTCAGGCTCATGAAATAAAAGAAATAAAAGATGAGTAGTAAGTAAAAAGTCTGCCGGCATGGCAGGCTTTTTATTATATCGTATATGATATAATTGTTTTAGAATTGGAGAAGAAGATGGGATTTTTAGATAAGCTTTTTAACAGCGATCAGAAGATGCTGGATAAGATAGAGAAAGCGGTACGGCCGATCGATGATCTTAAGGATGTCATGGCCGCTCTTTCTGATGAGGAACTGAAACATAAGACCGTAGAATTCAGGGAACGGCTGGCCAACGGGGAAACATTGGATGATATCCTGGTCGAGGCGTTTGCGGTAGCCAGGGAAGCGGCACGAAGGGTGATCGGAGAGTATCCGTTCTTCTGCCAGCTGGAAGGCGCCTATGTCCTGCATCAGGGCGATATCGCCGAGATGAAGACGGGCGAAGGCAAGACCCTGACTTCTGTCATGGCGGTCTATCTGAATGCCTTGGAAGGCAAAGGCGTGCATGTCATCACGGTCAACGAATACCTGGCGGAACGTGACAGTCAGTGGATGGGAGCCATTCACCGTTTCCTGGGGCTGACCGTCGGCCTGAATCTGCGGGCACTGACGCCTGCGGAAAAGCGCAAAGCCTATGAATGCGATATCACCTATACGACCAACTCTGAAGTCGGCTTCGACTATCTCCGTGACAATATGGTCACCAGGATCGAAGATCGCGTGTTGAGGGAACTTCATTTTGCGCTGGTGGACGAGGTTGACTCTATCCTGATCGATGAATCGAGAACGCCGCTGATCATCTCTGGTGGAGAAAAGAAAACAGCCAACCTCTATATCAATGCGGACAAGTTCGTCAAACGCATCAGAAAAGACGAAGACTATGTGATCGACGTCAAAGAAAAGAACGTCCAGCTGACAGAAGAAGGCGTCCATAAAGCGGAACGCGCATTCGGCGTGGAAAACCTTTACGATATCGAAAATACCTCTCTAGTCCACTATATCGCACAGGCCCTGAAAGCCAACTATATCATGACCAGAGACGTGGAATATGTCGTCGAAGAGAAAGAAGTCATCATCGTCGACCAGAATACCGGACGTAAGATGCCGGGAAGAGAATACTCCGACGGCCTGCACCAGGCGATACAGGCCAAGGAAGGCGTTCCAATCAAGCAGGAAACGACCACGCTGGCAACCATCACCTACCAGAATTTCTTCCGTCTGTACCAGAAGCTTGCCGGCATGACCGGTACGGCCAAGACCGAAGAAGAAGAATTCCTGGATATCTACAACATGCGTGTCGTGGAGATTCCGACGAATAAGCCGGTCATCCGCGTCGATAATTCCGACCTGGTCTTCGGTACCAAGAAAGCGAAATACAACGCCTTGCTGGAAGAAGTCAAAGAACTCTATGCCAAAGGACAGCCTGTACTGGTTGGCACGATTTCCGTCGAGACCTCGGAACTGATCTCGCGCATGTTCAAACAGGCAAGGATCAGGCACGAAGTGCTCAATGCCAAGAACCACGCAAGAGAAGCGGAAATCATCGCGAAAGCCGGCAAGGAAGGATCCGTCACGATCGCCACCAACATGGCCGGACGTGGTACGGATATCAAGCTGACCGACCGTTCCCGAGAACTGGGCGGCCTGGCTGTTCTGGGTTCGGAACGTCACGAATCCCGCCGTATCGATAACCAGCTGAGAGGCCGTTCCGGAAGACAGGGCGACCCGGGCTATTCCCGTTTCTTTGTATCCCTGCAGGATGAACTGATGATCCGTTTCGGATCGGACCGCATTTCCGGTCTTTTCGAACAGATGGGCGATATGCCGATCGAAAACAAGACCGTGACCAAGGCGATCTCCAGTGCACAGAAACGGGTCGAAGGACTCAACTTCGATATCCGTAAAGCCTTGCTGGATTATGACGATGTCATGCGTCAGCAAAGAGAGACGATGTATGCGCAGCGCAACTACATCCTGGAACATGAAGATATCCACTCCGTAGTCCAGAACATGTTCCAGCGGGAAATGGAAAATATCGTCGAAGCCAATACAGCAATGGAAGGCAAGAACGAAGTCATCGATTATGATGGCATCGCTACCCGCCTGACCAACATGGGCGTGAGCCGTTTCAATAAGTCCGTCATCGAAGGCCTGAACAGACAGGAGACGATCGACAAGTGTCTGGAAAAAGCCTTCGGCGCTTATGAAGAAAAGATCAAGCCGGTACGTCAGCAGATCCTTCCGGTCGAGAGGACCATGGTTCTCCGTCTGATGGATCGCGCATGGCAGAACCAGATCGATATCATGTCCAAACTGCGCGAAGGCATCCATCTGCGTTCCTACGCCTCCAACAATCCTCTGGAAGCCTATGTCGAAGAGGGCTATGAACTGTTCGAAAACATGATGAACACGATCTCCAGCGATGTCGTCACTTTCTGCAACAATCTAAAGATCGTGATAAAGGAGAAATAGAATATGGAAATGTATGAAATGAAACAAAGCCTAAACACTTCCTTAAAGAAGTTAAAAGATTTAGGCGACTCTCTTTGACCTCGCTCAATTAGAGAACAGAATCAAAGAGCTGGAAGAACAGCAGAATGCGGAAAACTTCTGGAACGATCAGAAGAAAGCGCAAAGTGTCATCAAGGAGTATAACTCTCTCAAGGATCTGAGAGACAAGTATTACATCAATGAAAAAGCGATCACAGGGCTGCTGAATGATCTGGACGATCTCAGCAAGAACTATGACAGCGATCTTTTCGAATTGCTGAACGAGGAATATATCGAAGTCAATAAGCAGTTCGAGGAATACGAGATCAAGACCCTGCTGTCCAACGACTACGACCATTCCAACGCCATCCTGGAGATCCATCCGGGAGCGGGAGGAACCGAATCGCAGGACTGGGCCAGCATGCTTTTCAGGATGTATCAGCGCTATGCCCAGAACAACGGTTACGGTTTCGAAGTGATCGACTATCAGGAGGCCGATGAGGCGGGCATCAAGTCCTGCACGGTACTGATCAAAGGCGAAATGGCCTATGGCTATCTCAAGGGAGAGAGCGGCGTCCACCGTCTTGTGAGGATCTCGCCGTTCGACGCTTCGAGCAGAAGACATACCTCGTTCGCTTCCGTGGAAGTGCTGCCGGAATTCAACAATGAGATCGACATCGAGATCAAGGAAGAAGACCTTGAAGTCGATACGATGCGTTCTTCCGGTGCCGGAGGTCAGCACATCAACAAGACCGACAGCGCCGTACGCATGAAACACATTCCGACCGGATTGACCGCCTTCTCGCAATCGGAACGTTCCCAGATCCTCAACAGAGAAAAGTGTCTGGCTGTCTTGAAAGCGAAACTTTATCAGAAAGCCATCGAGGACAGGGAAAACGAGAAACGCGCTCTGAAAGGGGAACAGAAGAAGATCGAATGGGGTTCCCAGATCCGGTCCTATGTCTTCTGTCCTTATACGCTGGTCAAGGACCATCGTACCAACTATGAAGAAGGGAATGTCGATAAAGTCATGAACGGAGAAATCAACGACTTCCTGTTCGCTTATCTGAAGTCGCAGCTATAGGATATGGAGGAAAAGATCATGAAAACACTGGTTGCTTATTTTTCACACATCGGCGAGAATCTGCAGGATAACGAGATCGTCGTACTGACCAAAGGAAATACCGAAGTCGTGGCGGAAAAGATCGCGGAACTGACGAAGGCGGATCTCTACAAGATCGAAGAAGATGAGCCCTATCCCAAAAAATACGATGACTGTGTCAGGAGAGCGCGCAGGGAAGACGAAGACAATATCCATCCGGCCATGAAAGCGGGGATGAAACTGAATATGGATGAATATGATACGATCTATATCGGTTTTCCGATCTGGTACCGGGCGTATCCGCGTATCGTTGCGACGTTCCTGGAGACCTATGATTTCAGCGGCAAAACGATCAAGCCGTTCTGTACCAATGACGAAGGAACGTTCGGCATTTCATTGCTGGAAATGAAGGGCGCTTTGAAAGGCGCCGATATCCGGGACGGTCTGGCGATCCGTGGCGTGAATGTCTATGACGCCGATGACAGGATCAGGGACTTCGTGAAATGAAAAAGAGAAAAGATGCGACGCTGCTGAAAGTGGAAGATCCGTTTCATTCGATCGTTCCCTATGTGATGCCGAAACGGACCGAATCCGAAGTCTCGATGACGGTGACGTTCGATATCACGGAACTGCTTGCTTTCATCAGGAAGCACAACGAAGAAGAAGGAACGAACTACAAGCTCTTCCATTCCATCTGCACGGCGGCAGGAAAGATGATCTATCACCGTCCGAAGCTGAATATTTTCATTGCGGGAAGACGCTACTGGATGCGAAAGGACATCACCCTGTCTTTCGTCGCCAAGCAGCAGTTCGCCGATGGCGCAGATGAGACGCTGATGACTTTGAAAATCGAAGACGACATGAATCTGGATTCCATCTCCAGAATGATCATCGGCGATGTGAACAGGGCAAGAAATGCCGGAAGCAACGATCTGGACAAGACGATGAAATTCGTCGGAAGTCTGCCCCGTTTTATCCTGGAGATCCTGTTCAAGATCCTGGCTTGGATGGAGTATCAGGGAATCTTCCCGGAAGGCCTGAAAGAGGGCGATCCCAACTATACGACCTGCCTGCTGTCGAATCTCGGATCGATCGGAGCGGATTCCTGTTACCATCACTTAAGCAATTACGGAACGAACTCGATGATGGTCACGATCGGAACCATGTTCAAAGAGAAAAACAGAGACAAGGTGAACATGACGATCACGCTGGATGAAAGGATCGCGGATGGCTTCTATTTCGCCAAATCCCTGAAGATCGTCCATTATCTGTTCGCCCACCCTGAAGTGCTTATGGACCGCATCGCCGATCCGCTGCCGGAAGAGGCGATCCCTCAGTAAGACAAACGAAGCGATCTGAAAAAGATCGCTTTTTTATCGGCATGGCAATTCATTGGAGTTTATCTTATAATGAAACTACAGTATAAGGGGTTCATATATGTCAAAAAAAGATAAAGAACAAAAAGAAATCGCCCGACTGGAAAAAGCGAGCGCTTTTCATCAGCACAAGAATTATTTCCTGATCCTGATCATCGTCTTGAGCATCGTCTATATCGTCGATGAGCTGGCTTCCAGCGTCAGAGGCGTCGTCGAAACAGAGACGATCCGCGACCTCTACAACACCGATTTCGGTACGCCGGAATACAACAACGCTTCCGGTACGCTTGGACTGGTCACGACGGCCGCCTATCTGATCTACCTGGTTTCGCCATTCTACAAGTCTCTGGCTGACCGTTTCGGCAGAAGGATCTTCCTGATCATCAATACGATCGGCATGGGCGTAGGCATGCTGGTATGCATCATCTCCAGAAGCATTCCTCTCTACATCCTTGGTACTGTCATCATGACGTTCTTTACGCCGAACGACATGCAGGTCATCTACATCATGGAATGCGCGCCGAAGCAGCACAGGGCGAAGCTCTGTTCCATCACCAAGGGCCTGGCTCTGATTTCCGTATCGCTGCTGGGTCTGTTCGTCAAGCTCTTTGTGAATGACGCGATCCCAAGCACCTGGCGCAATGTCTTCATCATTCCGATCATTCTGGCGTTCGTGATCGGTCTTGCGGCGATCTATTTCGTCAAAGAGACGCCGGTCTATACGGAAAAGAGACTGCAGTATCTCAGATCGACCGAAGAAGAGCGCGCTGCCGCTGCGGAAGCGGAAAAACTGGCGCAGGAAAAAGAGAAGCAGAACAGCATTTCCGTCGGAGGTGCCTTCAAATATATCTTCACGCATAAGCAGACACGTGCGATCGCGATCGTCGCTTTGATCATGGCCTTCTCGACCGGCTATACCGGAAAGTATCAGCCGATGATGCAGGCAGGTCTGGCGCAAGGCGCCATGAATGAAGCGGGCTACCACATCATTCTGATGTTCTATCCGGTCATCAACGGCATCTTCACGATGCTGGGCGGCTTCCTGACAGATTCCCTGGGACGCAAGAAGTCCGCATTGATTCTGGGACTCTGGGCTGCCGTCGGTCTGGCGATCTTCGCCTATGGCTGCATCTATCCGTTGAATCCTTGGCTGATCGGTTTCGCCTATGGCGTATCGATTGCCGGACTGTGGTCCATTTCCGATATGATCTATTTCGTAATCACATCCGAATCCACTCCGACCGAGATCCGTGCTTCCGTCGTCGGCTCCATGCAGCTGGTCGGCATGGTGGGCACCGGTCTCAATATGGTCTATAACAATGTCGTGACGATGATCGCGGGTTCTCTGAACCTGCCGTTCGTTCTGACTGTCGCATATCTTCCGCTGATGGCCGTTTCTCTGGCGATCATGATGCTGATGGTCAAAGAGACCAAAGACGTCGATCTTGACAACGTACAGGTAGACTAGAATGATATACGTTTTGATTGCTGTACTGATCCTGGTCTTGCTCTCTCTGACAATCGGGTATTATGTTTTCAACTCGGTTTTCGCTTACCGCGACAAGGGACACAAAGCGGAACCGGATCCGGATTACATCGATTCCGACAAAGACCTGATGCGGCCTACCGCAAGACAGCTGTACGCATATCAGGCTCCTTTGATCAAGGCGTTCAACGAACTTCCCTTCGAAGAAGTTACGATCCGCTCTTTTGATAATCTGACGCTTTACGGCTATCTGCTGAGAGGAAGCAAAGAAGAGGTCGTGATCTGTGTCCATGGCTACAAATCGGCCATGGAAAACGATTACTGCGACAAAGCCAAGATCTATATGGACAGAGGCTCGACGATACTGTTTCTGAACGATCGCGCCCATGGCAAGTCGGAGGGCGACTACCTCGGTTTTTCGGAACACGACAGACGCGACGTGGCCAGATGGGTGGATTTCATCAATGACATCTATCCGGATGCCAGGATCTATCTCCATGGCGTATCCATGGGCGGAGCGACGGTCATCCATTGCGCGAATATGCATCTGAAAAATGTCTGCGGCATCATCGATGACTGCGGTTTCGATTCCATCGTCAATATCTCGAAATATCTGATGAAGGATGTCTATCATCTGCCTTATTTCCCGTTCGGCGATCTGGCCTGGATGTGGTCGGTCATCATCACGGGTATCAGTTTCAATACATCCATGGGAGCGGATTGCGTCAAAGAGAGTTCCGTTCCTATCCTGTTCATCCACGGAAAAGAAGACCATTACGTGCCTTGCTGGATGTCGGAGATGATGTATGAAGCCTGTACGCAGCCCAAGGAGCTGCATATCATCGAGAACTGCGGCCATGCGGCAGCTTATATGATGGCTCCGAAAGAGTACACGGATGCGGTCAACAGACTGCTGGATGGAAAATTCAAATGAAGTACCTGGGTGTCGATTACTATCCCGAACAGTGGGGCATGGAACATGTCGATGCCGATCTGGATGATATCGTCGCGCTAGGCGCAAACCTGATCCGTATCGGCGATTTTGCCTGGGATGTTTTCGAACCGGAAGAGGGACATTACGATTTCGCCTTCTTCGATGAAGTTATCGCCAAGGCGAAACGGCGGGGTCTGAAGATCCTGATGTGCGTACCAGGCGCGACCGTTCCTTCCTGGCTCTATCATAAGCATCCTGAGATCATGAACGAAGATGAGAGAGGATACAGACAACCGTTCGGTGCAAGAAGGGGACATTGCTACGGCAATGACATCTATCTTGAAAAAGTCTATGCTCTGGCAAGAAAGATGGCGGAACATTACAAAGAGGAAGAAGCCATCGTCGCCTGGCAGGTCGAGAACGAGATCGGCCACGAAGGCTCCGATCTGTGCTACTGCGCTTCCTGCCATCGGAAATTCATTGCTTACCTGAAAGAGAAATATCAGGACATCAAGGAACTGAATAAACGATGGGGCACTTCCTTCTGGACCCAGACCTATTATGATTTCGAGGATATCCCATTGCCTCGTCCTTCTTTTACCGCCCAGAATCCTTCCTTGCGGCTGGAGTGGGAACGTTTCAAAAACAAGATCGCTGTCGACTTCATCCAAGGAATGGCCGACAGCATCAGAGAATATGATACGAAGCATCCGGTCACGCATGACTTCGAAGGCGGCACGATCAGCAAGCATTTATCTCCGTTCGATGTAGCGAAGTGCCTGGATTTCGTTTCCTACAACAATTATCCTGTCTGGGGAGGCCAGCCTGCGCCGCTGTCGGATAGCGATCTGGCGTTCTCTGTCGATTTTGCCAGGGGATTCAAACAGGACAAGATCTGGGTCACGGAAGCGATCATGGGAGCGCAGGGACACAACGATATCGGCTATGCGCCGAAACCGGGCGAAGCAAAGAAGTGGGCTCTGGATTCCCTGAAACATGGAGTGGAGACGGTCATCTTCTTCCGTTACCGCGGTTTCACCAAAGGGGCGGAACAGTTCTGTTTCGGTATCATCGATGCGGACAATGAAAAGAGAAGGAAATACTATGAGACGCAGTCCTTCTTCCATGAAGTCCGCGACAGAGAGATCGCTTATCCTCATTCCGATGTCTGTATCGTCTATGACTATGATTCCAAGTCCTCGATGGCGATCCAGCGGCAGTCGGATGCGTTCTCTTATGAGAAAGAATGCCAGAAACTTTATCATCAGCTGTATCTGCGCAAGATGAACTGCGATATCCTTCCTTCGGATGAGGATTTCAGCAGGTATAAGACCGTGATCCTTCCTTATATGATCATCATGAGCGATGAATTCAAAGCAAGACTGAAGGAATATGCATCCAAGGGAGGGACTGTCGTAATGACGCCGCGAACGGCCTGGAAGGATACAGATAATAATCTCGTGTTTGGCAAGCGTCTGCCGGTGGATCTGGATGATCTGTGCGGTGCGGTGATCGAGGAGCACGAGTCTCTTCTTGTCGGGCAGAGCAGTCCCTGTACCTGTGGAGAGGTGAAAGGCGAAGGCTATGTCTTTGAGGAACTGCTGCAGCTCAAAGGGGCGAAAGAGCTCGTGAGCTGGGCTGATAATCCCTTCGGAGAATACGCCGCCGCGACCGTCAACGGCTATGGCAAAGGCAAGTGCTACTACCTGGGTTCTTCGTTTGATGAAGCGATCCTGACGAAACTGTTCGATCTGATTCTTTCGAATTGAAATTGTAAAGGAAAAATGTTAATATACTAGTGCTGTCCATGTAGCTCAGTTGGATAGAGCATCCGCCTTCTAAGCGGACGGTCGGGAGTTCGAGTCTCTCCATGGACGCCACTAAGACAATGAAGCCTGAAAAGGCTTTTTCTTTTTCGCCGGATCGGATACATAAATGCCGCAATTCGATAAAAGCGAAGATCATTTGCCGATAAAATACTAGTATAATGATAAGTAGATATAGAAGTCATCATATAATAAGCATGTGCTTATCTGATTAAACATCATGACGAACAAAGAAAAAGAGATCCTGGAAATCATAACGAATCATCCAACCATCGAACAAAGTGAGATCGCAAAGCTTTTACATATCTCCCGCAGCACGGTGGCTGTGCATATCTCTTCGTTACAGAAGCAGGGTCTTCTTTTAGGCAAGGGGTATATCATCAACCACGATACCTATATCACAGGGATAGGAGCATGCAACGTCGATGTCTACGGCAAGTCTCTGATCCCTTTAAGGACGCATTACGATCATCCGGCCCATATCAGTTCCAATGTCGGCGGCGTCATGCATAATATCATCTGCAACTATACGAAACTCGGAGGCAAAGGCCGCCTGATCACGGCTTACGGGGACGACAGCTACGGTCATACGATCATCGAACACTGCGCAAGGAACGGTATCGATATCTCTGATTCCCTCAGCGTCAAAGGCGCTTCTTCCGGAATTTTCATGCAGGTGCAGGACGACGACAACGACATGTATCTGGCGATCTGCGACATGTCCATTCTGGACCATCTCAGTGCGGACTTCCTGCGAAGCAAGGAACGCATCATCCTCAATTCCGAGATCGTTGTCATGGATCCTTCCTTGCCGATCCCGGTCATCGAAGAACTGATCGCGATCTGCGAAGGGAAGGTGCCGATTTATGTCGATCCCATTTCCGACAACTATGCGCAGAAGATGAGACCTTATGTCCGTTATTTCAGCCTGATCAAACCGAACAGGACCGAACTGGCGAATCTGACTGATATGGCGATCGAAAACGAGCAGGATGTCATGAACGCCTGTCAGAAACTGCTGGATGAGGGAACGGAGAGAATACTCGTATCCCTGGGA
>CADBPB010000132.1 GCA_902796525.1 uncultured Erysipelotrichaceae bacterium
TGGATGGCACCAACTTGGAGCGTAACCTCTATCTGACAACGCAGCTGACCGAACTGGGCATCCCGGTGGTCGTAGCGATCAACATGATCGACCTGATCGAAAAGAACGGCGACAGGATCGATCTGGATGTCCTGTCCAAAGAGATGGGCGTCGAATTCGTTTCGATTTCCGCTTTGAAGGGAACCAACATCGATAAGGCGGCAGAAGCGGCAGTCAAGGCTGCCAGAAACGGCAAGACCATTCCGATGCATACCTTTGGCGGAACCGTCGAGCATGCCCTGGCGCATATCGAAGAAGCGTGTGTCCATGATCTTCCGGAAGAACAGCAGCGCTGGTATGCGGTCAAACTGTTCGAGAGAGACCCGAAGGTCCACGAGACACTGAAACTGAAAAAGGAGACGCTGGATCATATCGAAAAAGATATCCAGGCAGTCGAAAAAGAACTCGATGACGATGCCGAAAGCATCATCACCAATGAAAGATACATCTATATCGGAAATCTCCTGAAGGGAATCTATCACAAGAACAACAAAGGAAACATGACGGCTTCCGACAGGATCGATAAGATCGTCACCAACCGTATCCTCGGTCTGCCGATCTTTGCGCTGGTCATGTTCGGCGTCTACTGGCTGGCGATGGGCCCGTTCGGATCGTTCCTGACCGACTGGACCAACGACGTGTTCGCCGGCGAATTCATGGAAGGCGGAGCAGCCGCCTTGCTGGAGAGCTGGAATGTGGCTCCTTGGCTGGTCAGCCTGATCGCCGATGGCGTCGTTCATGGCGTTGGTGCTGTATTGGGTTTCGTACCGCAGATGCTGGTGCTGTTCCTGATGCTGTGCATTCTGGAAGATGTCGGATACATGGCACGTGTTGCCTTCGTCATGGATAGGATCTTCCGCCGTTTCGGCTTATCCGGTAAATCCTTTATCCCGATGCTGATCGGCTCCGGCTGTGGCGTTCCGGGTGTCATGGCGACCAGAACGATCGAAAACGAACGCGACCGCCGTATGACGATCATGACGACCTGTTTCATTCCGTGCGGAGCGAAACTGCCGATCATCGGTCTGATTGCCGGCGCGATCTTCGGAGGCGCTTGGTGGGTATCGGTTGCGGCCTATTTCATCGGCGTGGCTGCGATCATCGTTTCCGGTATCATGCTGAAGAAAACAAAGATGTTCGCAGGCGATCCGGCTCCGTTCGTCATGGAACTGCCGGCTTACCATGTGCCTTCCGTGACCAATGTTCTAAGAGGAACCTGGGAAAGAGGCTGGAGCTTCATCAAACGTGCAGGCAGCGTCATCGTCCTGTCTTCGATCGTGATCTGGATACTGAATTCCCTGTCTTTCGAAGGCGGATTCCATTATCTTGGTGAAGAGGGAGAAGGCGCTTCGATCCTGGAAAACATCGGCAGTCTCTTTGCCTGGATCTTCGCTCCGTTAGGCTTCGGAACCTGGCAGGCGACCGTTGCAACCATCCTAGGTCTGGTGGCCAAGGAAGATGTCGTCGGTACGATCGGCACTTTGATCGCCATGGAAGATCTGCCTGATCTGGTAGAAGAAGGCGAAAATATCCTGGGCGTCCTCGATGTCTTCTTCAAAGGTTCAGCCGTGGCAGGATTCTCCTTCATGGTGTTCAACCTCCTCTGCGCTCCTTGCTTCGCAGCCATGGGCGCGATCAAGCGCGAAATGAACAATGCCAAGTGGACCGCTTTCGCGATCGCCTACATGTGCGTCTTCGCTTACGCCGTCGCCCTGATGATCTATCAGTTCGGTTCTGCGATCAAAGGCGAAGTCCATATCGTCGGACTGATCGCCGCGGTTGCCGTGCTGGCTTACATGATCTATATGCTGCTGCGTCCGTACAAGGAAGCGACAGAACTGACGATCAAATAGGAGTTTCCCATGAATACCGCTACGATCCTGGTTCTGCTGCTTCTGATCCTCTCTGTCTCCTTCATCATCAAAGGAATGATCAGAGACAGGATCGACGGCAAATGTTCCTGCGGCCTGGATTGTGGCGCATGCGGGAAATGCCGCGATCTGAAAGAAAAGATCGAACAGCTGCAGAAAGCAAACTCATAAACAGAAACAGGCTAGGAACAAGTCCTATCAGACTTATCCGAAGCCTGTTTTTTTCTATGCAATATTCATCAAATCTTAATCTTTCGTTTGTTTTATTTTAAATAGCGTTTCCCTTAAAATAGACATGAGGTGATGGAATGGCTAATATCTTGATTTGCGATGACGAGATGGATATCGTCAATGCCCTGAAGATCTATCTGAATGATCCCAATCATGTGCTTTTTACCGCGCAGAACGGGAAACAGGCGCTGGAGATCATCGAAAAGGAAACGATCGATTTGGTCCTGCTGGATATCATGATGCCGGTCATGGATGGAATCGAGGCTCTGGCAAAGATCAGGGAAAACTATAATATGCCCATCATCATGCTGACGGCGAAAAGCGAAGACAGCGACAAGGTCCTGGGGCTCAATGTCGGTGCGGATGACTATATCACCAAGCCATTCAATCCCTTGGAGGTCAGTGCCCGAGTCAATTCCCAGCTTCGCCGATATCTGCATCTTGGCAGCAATCTGAAGCAGCAGGATGTCTATGTGATCGGGGGCATCGAACTGGATGATGCCGGCAAGGAGGTCACGGTCGATGGGAAGGCAGTCAGTCTGACACCGAAGGAATATGAGATCCTGAAATATCTGATGGCCCATCCGGACAAGGTATTCTCGCCGAAAGACCTGTATCGGGCGATCTGGAAAGAAAGCCCTTATGGGGCAGAGAATACGGTAGCCGTCCATATCCGTCATCTGCGGGAAAAGATCGAGATCGATCCTGCCGAACCCCGTTATATCAAGGTGATCTTCGGGCAGGGCTACAAGATCGAAAGAGGTAGAGAAAGATGAAGAGCTTTTTTAAGAAAACCATAGGAAAAACCACGCTGTTTATGATCTGCGTGCTGCTGATAGGAGCTTTGATTGCGGGAACGATTGCCGCCTTAGGCATGGCAGAAACAGATGTCTATACCCGTCCGCAGGCGGAACTGTTCGACGAGATCATCTACCATCGCCTGCGTTCTGACAGCTTCGCAGTGTTTGCCGATGTCATGTATGGAAGAACGGAAGAAAGTACGATCACCGTTCCGGATGGCGATCTGATCTTCGAGATCACGGACAACGAAGGGAATCTGCTCGTCAGCAGCAAGGATTCTAACAAGATTATGGAATGGGATCAGATCTTCGATTATTATGGGATCGCCGATGAAGAAGGACATGTCTTTTATCAGAGTTATCCTGAAAGCGATGATGCACAGATCTATCAGTTCAAAGTCTCCATGACCGATGCCTACCGGGAGAATGACTACTACCGTTTCGTCAATCGGACCGTAGGTCTTGCTTATTCGCTGCGCTATCTGATTTATCCGCTGCTACTGCTGTGTCTGATCGTTTTCGTCTTTGCCTTTGTCACTCTGATGAGCGTCTCCGGAAGAAGAGTCGAAGAAGGACTTTATCCCGGACCTCTGAACAAGGTGCCGTTCGATCTGCTTTGCGCAGCTGCTCTGGGCATGCTGGTTCTGGGGATCTACATTCTGGATGATTTCCGTTTTACCGAAGATCTGCTGACCGTCATGATCATCATCTGTTTCGTCATATTCGGCATCTGCATCTTCCTGGGTCTGTGCATGTCACTGGCCTGCCGCATCAAGCAGAAGAATGTCGTAACGGGTTCGTTCCTTTATCTTTTCTTGCAGAAATGTGTGATCATCCTGCGTTATCTCCTGAAACTCATGAAACGGATCGGCGGCTTCTTCGTGAAGCTGATCAAAGAGATCCCGCTGGTCTGGAAGACGCTTTTATTCCTGGGAATCACAGGCATATTGGAACTCATCTTCTATTTCGAAGCAGACGCTCTATTATTCGTTGAGCGAGGGATTCTGGCGGTTCTGGTCCTGTATATCGCCCTCCAGATGCGTCGCTTACAGAAGGGCGGAGAAGCCCTGGCACAGGGCGATCTGCAGTATCGGGTCGATACGAAAGGGATGGTCCTTGACCTCAAGAAACATGGCGAAGACCTCAACAGCATCTCTTCCGGCATGGCGATCGCCGTAGAAGAGCGTCTGAAAAGCGAACGGATGAAGACGGAACTGATCACCAATGTTTCTCACGACATCAAGACCCCTCTGACTTCGATCATCAACTATGCCGACCTGATCGGCAAAGAAAAGAGCAGCACGAAAAAGACCAAAGAATATGCCGAAGTCCTGACCAGACAGGCCAA
>CADBPB010000133.1 GCA_902796525.1 uncultured Erysipelotrichaceae bacterium
ACGACGGTCCGGGAAGAAGATACGATCCTGATCTCGGGCATCTTTTTCTGAATGAGATCATAAAGCAGTTCATAATGGGTGCAGCCGAGAATGACCGTATCTGACCCGCTTTCCTTTATTTCCTTCAGATAGGAATCGATGCTTCGATCGAGGAACTCATCGTTTCCGACGAATCTGCCTTCTTCGATCAGAGGGACCAGATCGGGGCAGGGGATCGCCGTCACGGCGATCTCTTCGTTGAGTTCTTTGATCTGTTTCTGATAGGATCCGGATAAGACGGTCGCTTTCGTCGCCAGTACGGCGATCTTTTTGTTTTCCGTCTGTCGGAGGGCTTCTTTTGCCGCTGCCTGAATGACGCCGAGAACAGGGATCTCATAGCTGCGTTTCAGAAGATCACCGGCAACGGAGTCGGAAGTATTGCAGGCGATCACCATGGCTTTGAGATCGTATTCATTCAGTATGGAAGCATTTTGTCCGGAAAGAGCCATGATTTCTTCCGGCGTTTTATCGCCATACGGCACATTTGCGGCATCTGCGAAAAAGACGATATTCTCTTTCGGCATTTCCGAGAGTATCGCTTTGACGACAGTCAGACCGCCCAGTCCTGAATCGAAAACCCCGATGCGTTTCATAGAGAATTGACCAGCTCCTTGAAATGCTTTCCCCGCTGTTCATATCCGGTATACTGATCGAAGCTGGAAGTCGTAGGAGAAAGCAGGACGATGTCCCCCGGGACAGCCATCGCATGCGCCTCGCGGACGGCTTGAACCAGATCATCGACGATCAGCGGATCTTCGCATAGATCGTTGGCGATCCTCGGCCCGGAGAGACCGTAGCCGATGATCTTCCTGACACAGCCGAGATGCTCTCTTAACGGGGCGACATCCAGACCCTTTTCAAATCCGCCCACCAGCAGGATCACGTTCTTTTCAAACGAATCCAGCGCTGTGATTGTCGCATCGACATTCGTGCCTTTGGAATCATTGTAGTAGCGCACGCCATTCAGCTCCCGGACGAATTCGATACGATGCTCGACGCCTTTGAAGCTTCTTATGGTGTCGGTGATCGTCTGATTATCGATTCCCAGCGCTTTGGCGATCATGATAGAAACCAGGATATTCTGCTGATTGTGTCTGCCCACCAGCGTGATCGCATCCAGAGGCAGCACCTTTTCTTCATTCACATACATGGATCCGTTTCTGATACAGCCGCAGCTATCTTCTTTGAACAAAGAGAATTCCTCTATGCTGCAACGGATCGGATATCTTTGCGTATATTCTTTCAGTGTTTCATCATCGGCATTCATCAGGAAAAGATCGTCGCCTTTCATGTTGCGATAGACTTCCGTTTTTGATTTGTAATAGTTGTCCAATGAGCCCATGGTCTCCAGGTGATCGGGACTCAGGTTGATGATGACGGCGATCTCAGGCCGGAACCGGTCGATATCGACCAGCTGATGGTTGGAGATCTCCAAAGAGATATAGTAGCCTCCGTTGCGCATCAGATCGTGTTCAAGCACGAGCTCGCACAGAGGCGTGCCGATATTGCCGCCAACCAGGGCTTTTTCTTTGAATGCCGCTTTCAGCAGTTCATAGACGATCGTGGTCGTCGTGGTCTTGCCGTTGCTGCCGGTAATGGCGATGTAATGCTGAGGCATGGAAACATCGTAAGCCAGCTCGATTTCCGTGATGATCGGGATCTTCCGCTCTTCGAGACGCTTCACGATCGGCGAAACAGGCGGTACGCCGGGATTCTTGACGACCAGGTCATAATCTTTCTCAAATACCGACATATCCTGGTCATAGACGGTCACATTCATCTCTTGCAGCTGTTTCTTTTCTTCTTCGCCCGGTTCTTTTTTTTCCGATAAAAAAAGTTCTGCACCAAGCATATGCAAGACTCTCAATGCTGCCATACCCGATCTGGCCAAACCGACTACCAGGACTTTCTTGTTCTTGTATTCCACCACCTAATTCTAGCATTTATTGTTGACTTTAGGAAATCTTTGCGTTTAAATATATGCTATGACTGCAGCAGTGACCCTGAAAGATACAGGTACGGGAACCAGCGATGAAGTGCTGATCGAAAACATCGAAGACCGCAACTGTTTCACCTATACCGACAACGAATCATGCAACTGTGAATTGTGCATCTATGAAGACGGATTGTGTCTTTTCCGGCAATGCGAGGACCATCTGCTGGAACTTCATCTGAAAGACGACGCCTATGCATCGGTCACGACAGAAGAGGGAGTCTTGAGATTTGTTGCGAAAATAGTTGATTTTCAAAATTATAATGATATATTAGTAATGCGCTACATCGTAAACGATGAGGCAAAAACGATAGAAATCAGATATTATTAGGAGTACCATCATATGACAACAAGATCTATGGCAGACATTGCTTACGATATTCTAAAAAGAAAGAAAAGAGCGGTCCAGTTCATCAAAATGTGGGATGAAGTCGCCAAGACTTCGGGTTACGGCAACGACCATGTCGCCCAGTTCTATTCCGATCTGACTTTCGATTCCCGTTTCGTCTGTCTCAAGGACAACAAATGGGATCTCGTGGAACGTCGCAAATTCGATGAATCGCATATCGATATTTCCAAGATCGAACTGGAAGATGATGAATCGGAAGAAACCGATGAGGATAACGAAATCATTCCGGATACGGACAATGAATATGACTCTTAGGAGTCATTTTTTATATAATAGAACTATGAAGTATGTGATATTCGATTTCAATGGGACGGTTTTGGATGACACGCTGGTCTGCATCAGGGCAGAGAATGAGACCATGAAGCATTTCGGTCTCGATCGTAAACCGCTGACATTGGAAGAATATCGGAAGATATTCACGTTTCCGGTAAAAAGCTATTATGAAGCCGTCGGTTTCGACTGGTCGAAGAATTCCTATGAAGAAGTCGGCGCCTACTGGTTTTCCTGCTACCGGAAATTCCGGAACGATTATACGGTCCATGAGGGAGTGATCGAGATATTGAAAGAGAACCACCGAAAGGGGTATCGGAATATCCTGCTGAGCGCTTCCAGCAAAGAGGCGCTGGAGAAGCAGCTGGAAGAACTGGGGATCGCGGAATATTTCGATGAAGTCCTGGGGATCGACAATATCTATGCGGAATCGAAGACGCAGATCGCTTTGGACTGGATCAGGGACAAGGATCCGAAGGAATGCCTGGTGATCGGCGATACGCTTCATGACCTGGATACAGCCAGAGAAATGGGTGTCAGATGTATCCTGGTCGCCAATGGACATCAGGCGAAAGAAGTCCTGCTGAAGGAAACGGAAGATGTCGTAGATGACATCAGGGAGATCGCATTATGAGAATAGGACAGTCGAAAGATGTGCATCGTCTCGTCGAAGGACGGGAACTCGTCTTGGGCGGGGTACATATCCCTTATGAGAAGGGCCTGCTGGGCCATTCCGATGCGGATGCGTTGCTTCATGCGATCATCGAATCGCTGATCGGCGCCATGGGTCTGAAGGACATCGGGACGCATTTTCCTGATACCGACCCCCGCTACGAAGGGATCTCGTCGCTGCTGCTGCTGGATAAGACCTGTGAACTGCTTGAAGAAAACGGCTATGAGATCGTCAATCTCGATTCCCTGATCATGATCGAGGAACCCAAGATGGCTCCGCATATCGATCAGATGCGCAAGAATATCGCGGAACATCTGCATATCGATGCCGGCAAAGTGAATGTCAAAGCGACCAGAGGCGAAGGCATGGGATTTGTCGGACGCAAGGAAGGCGTCCTGGCGGAATGCGTCTGTCTGATCGATGAAAAGAAATGAACTTTGTTATAATGAAAGAAAGAGGAGAGTAAACGAATGGAAATGAAATTTTATCGTTGCAAGAAATGCGGACAGATCGTTGCGATCGTCGAGAAGAAAGCTTGCCCGATCATGTGCTGCGGCGAGCCTATGGAAGAGATCATTCCGGGAACGACGGACGCCGCTGTCGAGAAACACGTACCGGTGTATGAAGTAAAAGACAACAAGGTCTATGTGACCGTCGGTGAAGTCGAGCATCCGATGCTGGCGGAACACTATATCGAATGGATCGCTCTCCAGACCAAGAACGGCAATCAGCGCAAGACGCTGAAACCGGAAGAAGCGCCGAAGGCCGTCTTTGCGATACTGGAAGATGACGAAGTCCTGGCGGTCTATGCATATTGCAACCTGCACGGGCTTTGGAAGGCATAGGCATCTGCAGTTCGTTTTTCAGCGAAAGATACGGATTCCCGTATCTTTTTTATTGCAGAAGAACAGTATCGAGTTTCATTGCGAAACCAGTCATATTGTTTTTTTCAAGTCTTAAAATATAATAAGAATGTACGTTAAAAGGGGAGGATGGGGAATATGCAGAGGATCTATCTGACAAAAGATGGAGGATTGGAAATGATCGAGAAAGCCCAGAAGGGCTGCTGGATCAATCTGGTACATCCGACAGAAAAAGAACTTCAGGAAATCGAAGAGAAATACAAAATCGAATCCGATGATCTCAGAGCCGCACTGGATGAAGAAGAGGCATCGCGTTTCACCAAAGAAGACGATTATACTCTGGTTCTGGTCGATATTCCGTCAATCGAGGAAAAGAACGGCAAAAACCGTTTTACCACGATTCCGTTGGGTATCATTCTGGCTGAAGGAGCGATCATCACTATCTGTCTGGAAAGTACGCCGGTACTTAGCTTCAGCAACAAGACCAGCAAGAACATCAATACCAAACTGAAGACCAGAATGCTGCTGCAGATCCTGCTGGAAGATGCGAAACTGTTTCTGAAATATCTGCGGCAGATCAATAAAGAATCGGAACAGCTGGAAATCGAACTCAAGCGTTCCATCGAAAACCCCGTCCTGCTGGAAATGATGGAACTGGGCCGAAGCCTGCTCTATTTTACGACCTCGATCAAAGGAAACAATGCCGTATTGGAAAAACTGAACAAAGTCAGCGCTCTGACCCGTTACGAGGAAGACGAAGACCTGTTCGAAGATGTCATGATCGAATCGAAACAGGCCGGAGAAATGGCCGATACGTATTCCGGCGTCATCAACGGGATGATGGATGCCTATTCTTCGATCATTTCCAACAATATGAACGTGATCCAGAAGTTCATCGCGATTGCTGCCGTCGTCATTTCGATCCCCAGCATGGTATTCGATGCCTACGGCATGAATATCGAAGGCGTTCCATTCGAGAATTCCGCCTGGGCGTTCCCGATCATCGTCGTTTTGGCTCTGCTGGCTTCTTTCCTGGTCTATCAGTACTTTTCACGCAAGAAGATGTTTTAGGAGGCTGGCCACATGTCGTTATTATTCAAGAATGCTGCGATCCTGATCCGAAACGGATCCGGTTATGAAGCTCTGGAGCATGCCTATCTTGGCGTTGATGGGAAACGCATCGACTATATCGGAACAGAAAGACCGGAAAAGACATACGCAGAAGAAAAAGACTATGCCGGTAAACTTCTTCTGCCGGGATTGGTGAATGCCCATACGCATACGCCGATGGTATTCCTCAGAGGCATTGCCGATGGCTTGCCTCTGGATCAATGGCTCAATGAACGGGTCTTCCCGATCGAAGCGAAACTGACTGCGGAGCAGATCCGGGTCGCCAGTTATTATGCGATCCTGGAACTTCTGGCTTCCGGCGTCACTTCTTTTACGGACATGTATTTCTTTCCGGAAGAGACCGCGCAAGCCGTCAGAGACTCCGGCATCAAAGCCAATCTGAACAAGTATATCCTCTGCTTCGATCCGAATCAGACGGTCGAAGAAAGCATGATCGGTCCATCGATCGAGTTCTTTGAAAAATACAACGATACCTGCGATGGAAGACTGAAAGTGGATTTCTCCATTCATGCGGAATATACCAACCAGCCGCATATCGTCAAAGCCTATTCGGAAGAATGCAAGAAGCATGACGCGATCATGCATATCCATCTGAGCGAATCGAAATCGGAAGTCGAAAAATGTATGGAAAAGTATCGTCAGACTCCCGTCGAGTGGTTCGAGTCTCTGGGAACGTTCGAGAATCCGACCTGTGCGGCGCATGTCGTCTGGCCTATGAAGAACGATCTGAAGATACTCAGGAAACACGATGTCAGCGTCATGCACAATCCTTCCAGCAATCTGATGATCGGCAGCGGATTCGCTCCGATCAGGGAAATGCTGGATCTGGGTATCAATGTCGGCCTTGGTACGGACGGTACCGCCTCAAACAATAACCTGAACATGCTGGAAGAGATGCATCTGGCTGCCATCGTACATAACGGCTATCATCTTGATGCGACGAATATCCTGTCTTCTCAGGTCATCGATATGGCGACCGTAAATGGAGCGAAACTTCAGGGGCGTACCGATACAGGCGTTCTGGAAACGGGTAAATGTGCCGATATCATCGCTCTGGATCTTGATAAGATCCATCTCTATCCGATCTTCGAATATCCTTCCATCATCACCAAATCCGCCCAGGGTTCGGATGTATGCATGACGATGGTCGATGGAAAGATCCTGTATGAAAACGGACAGTATCTGACGCTGGACAAAGAAAAGATCGTTCAGGATTTCAAGACGGCTGTCAAAGAATTCTATAAATAAAAACAATGCGCAACATGATGTTGCGCATTTTTAATAACTGATGATCTACTGCGGCAGTACGATATCCTGCGGTTCTTTTCTGGCGACCAGTACATCCATGCAATGCAGATGCGGTACGCCGGACGAATGGCATTCGAAGATCGTTTCGTCGATCCGTTCAAATTTCCAGTCCGGATAATAGGTGAACATCTTTCCCGACGGCCATAGCTGCTCGTATCTGTCCCAATCCGGCGGAAGAGGGATGAACGGCTTGTCGACAAACACGTTGAACCAGTTGAGACCGTTGGGTTTCGTCATCCTCTGCACTTTCTTGAAAAACGCAGGGATCTTGTCTTCATCGAGGTACTGTATCGTTCCGGTGGAATAGATGATATCGAACATGCCTTCGATTTCAAAATCATTGATATCCGCGATAAAGGCGTTCACTTCGACGCCATTTTCTTCCGCCATCCTCTTGGTCTTGGCGATTCCGTTATCCGTGATATCGAAAGCGGTGACCTCGTAGCCCTGTTTCGCCATGAATACAGCGTCCTTTCCTTCGCCGCAGCCGATATCCAGGACTTTGACCCCTTTTGCAGGAGGAAGAAGCCGGATCAGTTCATGGCACAGTTCTGCCGGTTCCGTTCCCCAGTAGTATCCTTCGCTTGCATAGTATTCTTCGTAATCTGTTCTGCTGCTCATGGTTTTATTATAAACGTTTTTGTTCAAGAGATGTTCATCTTTTGTTCAGGCGAAGTTCATATTCATTGGATATAGTTGTCAGTGAAAGGAGGAACCGCTTATGAACGAGACATTCCGGCGATCCGAAAAAAAGTACCTGCTGACGATGGAACAGTATGAAAAGCTGCAGGATCTGCTGCAGGGATGGATGGTAGCGGATCGCTATCGCCACAGCGATCTCAGATCGATCTATTACGATAACGATCGTTTCGAACTGATACGCAGGTCGATCGAAAAACCGTTGTACAAGGAAAAACTGCGGATCAGAAGCTACCGTGACCTGAAGGACGATGACATGGTCTACGTCGAATTCAAGAAGAAGTACGATGGCATCGTCTACAAACGAAGGACCATGGCGCCTTATCTCCGTACTCTTAAGGACATATACGGCAGCGATTTCCTGGATCCGCAGGTCGGCGAAGAGATCCGTTACGCTTTGCAGTACTACGGCCATCTGGAACCGAAGATCTATATCGGAACAACGCGTCTGTCCTATCAAGGGAAAGAAGACGAACGGTTGCGTATCACGTTCGATACCGATATCTGCTATCGGATGAACGATCTGTCGCTGGAACCCGATCCTTCCGACAAGATCCTGACCGATCAGGTCGTGATGGAACTGAAACTGCCGGGAACGATGCCCTTGTGGCTGAGCGGCATCCTCGATGAAGCGAAAGCTTATCCCAGAGGTTTCTCAAAAGTGGGGACGGCTTTCCTGAAAGAAATCAAAGGAGATTGAGAATATGAGTAACTTGTTTGGAACGATATTTACCGGAACGCTGACGGTCGGCCAGTTCCTGCTGGCGATTGCTTCCAGCATTCTGCTTGGACTGGTACTTGCCCTGGTGTACATGTACCGGAATACCTATACGAAATCGTTTATCAGCGCGCTGGTGCTGATTCCGGCGATCGAAACGGTCGTCATCATGCTGGTGAATGACAACATCGGTGTCGGTTTATCCGTTGCCGGTTCGTTTGCCCTGATCCGTTTCCGTTCGGTCAAAGGCAATGCCAAGGAACTTGCGGCGGTTTTCCTGGCGATGACCATCGGTATTATCTGCGGCAGCGGATTCATCGTGCTGGCAGGAATCTTTACCTTGCTGCTTTGCCTGGCCATGTTGGCGCTGGAACTGCTGGATTTCGGCAAGATGTCCGAGAATGAAAGATATCTGAAAATCACGATCCCGGAATCGCTGAACTACGACGAAGTCTTCGAAGGGATCCTGAAGAAATATACAAGCAGACATGAACTTGTCTCGCTGAAAACTCTGACTTTAGGTTCACTATTCAGGGTAGAATACGTGATCACGATGAAGGATCCGAAGCAGCTCAAGAAGATGATCGATGAGCTGCGTACCAGAAATGGCAATCTGGAGATCATGTGCGCCAAAGCCGCCGTCGATCGGGAGGAATTATGATGAAAAAGCTGTTGATAGCTTTATTGGCGGTGTGCCTGCTGAGCGGATGCGATGCGGTGATTTCAGAATCGCCTGTGCAGGATGACCAGGAGATCGATCTGACGATCAAGGACACAGATTATGGCTATGAACTGAATGGCTCCACCTATATTGAACTGGGCAATGAGGACGTATCAATCACAAAGGGAGGCACTTATATCCTGCAAGGCACTTTGACCGGAGCAAGCGTCATCGTGGAAGTATCCAAGGATGAAACGGTCCAGCTGGTCCTGAACGATGTTGAGATCGACGCCGGGGACTTTGCCGGGATCTATGTGATCGAAGCGGATAAAGTCGTTATCAGTCTTCCGGAAGGGAGCGTGAACCGGATCAGCGACAGCGGCGTCTACAGTCAGATCGACGGGAACGAGGTAGATGCTCTGATCTTCTCCAAAGCCGATCTGACCATCGAAGGAGAAGGGACACTGCAGCTGTCTTCGGAATACAATCATGGCATCGTTTCCAAAGACGACCTGATCATTGACAACGGTACTTATGTGATCGATGTGGCAGGGAAAGCATTAAGCGGAAAGGATTGTGTCAAGATCGCCGACGGTATCTTTACTATCGTTTCGTCGAAAGATGCGATCTCTTCCGATAACGAAGAAGACGAAAACCGGGGTTATGTCTATATTGCCGATGGCGATTTTACGATCACTTCCGCCGCCGATGGGATTTATGCCTACCGGCTGCTGCAGATCGATGGCGGAACTTTCGCGATCACAACAGCCAAAGGCGCTTCGGCAGATTCCTACAAAGCCTTGAAATCGGATCTGCAGATCACCATCAGCGACGGCGAATTTACGATCGATGCAGCCGATGACGGGATCCATTCCAATGGCGATATCCTGATCGAAGGAGGGAACTTTGCGATCGTTTCCGCCGATGATGCGATCCATGCGGATGGCATGGCCAGGATCGACAACGGAAACATGGATCTGCAAGCCAGGGAGGGCATCGAAGCGACCTATGTCCTGATCAATGACGGAACGATCGCGATCAACGCTTCCGATGACGGCGTGAATGCGACCGCGACTTCGAACAGCTATGCGACGGCGATCGAGGTCAATGGGGGCTATCTCACAATCGTCATGGGTCAGGGCGATACGGATGGTCTGGATGCCAACGGAAGCATCTTCATCAATGGTGGCACCCTGGATATCAGCGCGCAGTCGCCGTTCGACTATGACGGTACCGCTGAATACAACGGAGGCACGATCATCGTCAACGGCACGCAAACCGATCAGATCACCAACCAGATGATGGGCGGCGGCATGATACCGGGAGGCGGTGGCATGAATGGCGATCCTCCGCAGGGCGGTCCGTTTGGCGGACATCATTAGATGATTTACAGGAAAAGGAATGGGAAACCATTTCTTTTCTTTTATTGTGTGCTCTGGAAGATTTTATTATAATTTATGTGGAAGAAAGGAGGGAAGCAATGAGCGAATTAAAAACCTTCAAGTGTCCCAACTGCGACGGCCGTCTGGAGTTCGATACGTCCTCTCAGCAGCTGAAATGTCCGTATTGCGATGGCAAGTTCGATCCTGCCGTTTTTGATGAAGGCCAGGATTATGTCGTCAATAACGAGAAATGGGACGACGGACGCTATCTGGTCTATACCTGCAAGTCGTGCGGGGGCACCATCATGGCGGATGAGGATACGGCGGCGGACAGCTGTCCGTACTGCGGAAATCCGATCGTCGTCAAGGGAAACGTATCCGGCGATTTCAAGCCGAAAAAGATCATTCCTTTCAAACACGATAAAGAAAAAGCCAAGGAAGAGTTCAGGAAACATCTCCAAGGCAAGATCCTGCTTCCCAAGGCATTCCGCTCGGAAGCGGTGCTGGATGAGATCAAAGGCATCTATGTGCCTTTCTGGGTCTTCGATGGCACGGCCAATGCCCAGATGTGGTACAACGCGACCCGCAGGCACAGCTGGCGCGAAGGCGATTATGATGTGACTGAAACGGAATTCTATAAACTGTACCGTTCCGGAAGAGTTTCTTTCGAGAGTGTTCCGGTCAATGCTTCGGCAAAGATGGATACCAGACTGGTAGAATCCGTCGAACCTTTCCATTACCGGGAAGCCAAAGATTTCAATGACAATTATTTTGCCGGATTCTATGCCGACAGATACAGCAAGGATGTGGACGATTCCCGCAAGATGGCCAACAGCCGGATCATCAATTCGACCGAAAGCATGTTTGCATCGACGACGACCAGCTTCGATACCTGTACGCCGGCCGGCAGCGATATCCGGGTCTATAACGGCAGGCAGGAATATGTGATGTATCCGATGTGGCTGCTGAATGTGAAATACAAAGACAAGAACTATGCGTTTGCGATGAACGGCGAAACCGGAAAGTTCATCGGCGATCTGCCGATCGATGAAATGAAATACCGTTTCATCATGCTGGGGATCTTCGTGATCGTGACGCTGCTACTGTCAGTGATCCAGTTCTTTGCGATGAGAGGGTAGACTATGAAGAAACTATTATCGATACTGTTTACTCTTTTGCTGCTGCTTCTCGGTTTTACGGGCATCCGTGCCGACGAGCAACATCTTTTCCTGGGGGAATCCGGTTACTATCTCACGGAAGAGGAATATCGCGAACTGAACGACGATCTTCGTTACATCGAAGACAACTATGATATCGGGATTTATCTCGGCATCGGCATCGAAACAAACGATGCGCAGTCCTATGCGGAAAGTCTTTTGGATCGGACGGGCTATGCTCCGGAAAAGGTCGTGCTGATCGTAGATGACAAGGGATCCTACGGACTCGTGGCGGAAGGTTCCTGCGCCAGTCTGATCTATGCGGATGAGATCGATCTGTGGTCGGAATACGCGCTTGCGACGACGTACTATGACGGTATCAGGGATTTCTATCAGGCCTGCGTCAGGATCATCAACGGTCAGGTCTATCAGACGAGTGTTCCGCAGGTATCAAATGATGTCAAGATCTATGATGCGGCAGGTTTGCTGACGGATACAGAGCGCAATGACCTGCAGATCCGATTGAAGCAGATCTCCGAGGAACAGGATATGGATGTCGTCGTCGTGACAGCGGATGCGACCGATGGCATGTGGATCAGCGATTATGCGGACGATTTCTATGACTACAACGGCTACAAGGACAATGGCCTGCTGCTGCTGATCGTCATGGATGACAGTTCCTGGCATGTTTCAACCAAAGGCAAAGGCATCGATTATTTCACGGATTACGGCATTGACTGTATCGTTGACGAGATGTCGAATGATCTGTCGCACGGACGTTTCTATGATGCGTTCAGCACGTTTGCCGATCAGACGGAATACTACATTATAGAAGCGAAGAACGGTCATATCATCGATATCAATACCGATCCGCCGGCTCCTAAGAAGAAACAGTTCGGCGCATTGAATATTGGCATCTCTTCATTCGTAGCCGCATTGTCTTCGCTCTTCAGTTCCTTGTTCCTGCGGGGACAGATGAAGTCGACGAAGCGTCAGCATTATGCGAACAGCTATCTTGTGGACAACAGTTTCCGTCTGAATGGCTATTCGGATTACCTGGTGGATCGCAAGATCAGCCGTCATTACAATCCTCCGCAGCGGAGCAGCAGCGGAAGCAGCAGTTCCGGAGGCGGTTCTGTCACGCATACGTCATCAAGTGGTTCTAGTCATGGCGGTCATGGCGGTCACTTTTAATAGATGAAAATTAAATCAAAGGAGGTTAAAACATATGGGTTTAATTAAAGCAGTTGTCGGTTCGGTCGTTGGTACATTATCCGATAGTTGGAAAGACTATTTTGTCTGCGATTCATTGGATAACAATACCTTGATGGTCAAGGGAACCAAACGGGGATACAGCGGATCGGATGAAGTGATCACTAACGGTTCGGGCCTCGTCGTCAATGACGGACAGTGCGCATTGGTCGTCGAGAATGGCAATGTTCTGGAAGTTGCTGCTGAACCTGGCCAGTACACGTTTGATTCCAGCATTTCTCCGACGATCTTCGATGGAGGCCTGGACGGCATCCGTAAGACATTCGAAGACGCTTTGGACAGATTCTCTTATGGCGGAGATGTGAACAAGTCTCAGCGCGTATATTATGTCAATACCAAAGAGATCATGGGCAACATGTATGGCACAGCGACTCCGATTCCGTTCCGTGTCGTCGATCGCAATATCGGTCTGGATGTGGATGTTGCTGTCAGGATGAACGGCGAATACACGTTCCGTATTGCCAATCCTCTGACGTTCTATCAGAAGGTTGCGGGAAACAAAGCGGATCGTTTCACGAAAGATGACCTTCTGTCGATCATGAAGGCAGAGATGATGGATAAACTCAATCCTGCTTTCTCCAAGATCTCTCAGCTGGGTATCCGTTATTCCGAACTGCCTGCACATACGACGGAACTGAAAGAAGTGCTTGCACAGGAACTGAATCCGAAATGGCTGGAAAACAGAGGCATCGAATTCGTCAATATCGCTGTAAATTCCGTAACGATTCCGGATGAAGACGAAAGAAAGATCAGAGATCTGCAGATGGCTGCCGTCAATAAGGACAAGGAAATGGCCAACGCGACGATCGTATCTGCGACTGCTGATGCGTTAAGAGACGCGGCAAACAACGCCAATGGCGCTGCGACAGGTTTCATGGGCGTCAATATGGCTCAGAATGTCGCTTCCGGTCTGATCCAGAATACGCAGAGCGGAGACGCTTCCGGCGGTTACTGCCCATTCTGCGG
>CADBPB010000134.1 GCA_902796525.1 uncultured Erysipelotrichaceae bacterium
AGCATGCTCTGATAGCCTCGGGCTGTGACTTCCCGTTCGAAGACATTATAAAGTTTTTCAAGATCCTTGAAACTCATGTGATAGCGCTGGAAATGATCGAAATTCTCCCAGTCGAAGACGATCGGCAGTTCCAGCTGCGTATCGCCTAACGCCGCAAACATCTGTTCCATCGTCTGAAGCAGATATTCTTCGGTATTGTCATAAGAAAAAAGATAAATGCCGACAGGCAGTCCCTCTTCCTTGCAGCCTTTGATATTCCGTTCGAACTGCTTGTCCATGGTCAGCTTCCCTTCGTGTGAAAAACCGATACGCATGATCACGAATTCGCATCCCGCTTCCTTGATAGCTTCAAAATCGATCTCATCCTGCCACTCCGAGACATCGATCCCCAGCTTCCTTCCCTCTTTCGCATATTCTTCTTTGAACTGTTCGAACGGATAGGAATAATCATCCGGTTCTTCCCAAGGGATATCATCGACGACCTGGACGCTCAAAGTCCATTCCGTCCGGTTCCCCGAAGCGTCCGTCACTTTCACATGGAGCGGATAACTGCCTTCTCTGGATGTGTTGACTCTTCCAGCCACTTCCAGCATCGGTTCAGGATCAGCGTTATCTCCATAGCTGATGATATCCATGATATCGAAATCGCTTCCTTTCAGGATCCTGGCGCCGTTTCCGCTTCGGAAAACGACAGGCTCTTCCCGGTCGATGACGATGATTTCATAGAAAGCGCTCGATTTGTTGCCATAGTCGTCTACAGCTTCGATATCGACGCGATAGATCCCGGGAAAAGCAGGATCGTAATCCGTTTCCAAAGAAAAATCCCCTTCGTTGACGGCGATGTTCCGTTTCATTTCTTCCAGATCATATGATTCGCCAATTTCTTTCTGAACGTTTCCATTTCCGATGGTAATTACCGGCGGAGTCGTATCGACGACTTCATAAGAAAATACAACATCTCTGCTGAAAATGCCTTTCCGGACGCTAAAATGGAACGACTGGATACCGATCTCGTTGGTGTAGAGCGTATTCCTCTCGGGAGTCACACTGCCATTGCTGGAAAGGATGAAATCTTCGGCGCGATAGATCACGCCTTTTTCCAGTACACGTTCCTTCGTAAAACGGATGCTGGGCATGATAAAAAAGACGCCTTCAGCCAGGAAGATCGCAAGTATGATCAGAATCAGGGTGGTCTTTCTATTTTTCTGTCCGTTCATGAGACTTACGATACGAGTATAACATAAGACAGGTCTTTCGATCTTTCGAACTATAAGCGATAAAAAACCGGTATCGGATCCTGTCCGTACCGGTCGTTCTTTTATAAGTCTGCTTCGTCGATTCTCGCAAGGATCGTCCGATATGCTTCATCGCTATGCATCCCGGCAGCCATCAGGACCGCCCCGCAGACGGGCTCATGGTCCGGCTTTTTCAATATCACAGGAAGACCGCTCAGTTCTCTCTCCAGCGGTTTCAGGATGATTTCGCCATTCTGGAAGATTCCTCCGGTATAGGAAACATCGACCTGCTTCTGGAAATGCAGATTCCGATAAAGAGCCTTGACCATCAGCGACAGTTCATAAGCAGCTTCTTCATAGATTCTGCAGGCTTCCGGATCGCCTTGTTTCGCGCAATCGGAGAGCAGTTTCTGCAAGGAAGCGAGCCTGTCTCTGTAAGGATAGTATTTCTGCTCAAGGAGGCCCATGATCGTCAAGTCGTCTTTGCCGGGAAACATGGCCTGGAAAGCGGAATGGATCCCGGTTTCTTTGATCCTGCCATCTGCCTGTTTCGTAAACGCTTCGATCGCTTTTTTGCCAAGCCAGGTCCCAGCGCCTTCATCCAGGTATTCGCTCCATCCGCCGCAGCGTCTGCTCTCTCCGGCATCGTTGACACCTAGAGCGATCGAGCCTGTTCCCGCAACCAGATGGATCCCTTCTTTCATAGACAACGCGCCTGCCCAGGCGATTTCGACATCGTTCACCAGCCTGACCTTTCCATATGGCCACTGTCCGAACAATCTCAGCAGTTCCTGATCGGCATCCGCATCTTCCCCGAAACAAGGAACGCCAATGACGGTATAAACGTCATTGTCTTGCCTCCCGGCATCGTGAAGCAGATGTTCTGCCGCTTCCAGTACGTTTCCATACACGTTTGCTGTTCCGATCTGCTT
Organism: uncultured Erysipelotrichaceae bacterium; assembly: GCA_902796525.1. GTDB lineage: Bacteria > Bacillota_I > Bacilli_A > Erysipelotrichales > Erysipelotrichaceae > Colivicinus. The sequence continues at coordinate 2,168 of CADBPB010000134.1, forward strand.
ATGTGAGATTCCTTCAAAGCGGCAGGAACCAAGTTTTCTGCCTTCCTCATCTACTAGCAGGCAAAGCGTCTTGGTGCCGCCGCCATCGATTCCTAAATAAGAGGTCATTTCTCCTCCTGTCATTTCAATTCGACGGTATAGCTGAACATGTCACCTTTCGTATAGCTGTCGCAGTATTCGACCGGCTTACCGGAACTGAACGCGACACGGCGGATATGCATGCAGGCATCCGTGCTTCCGATGCCAAGATAACGCACGACATCTTCATTCGGTATGACTGCCGTCAGTTTCTCGGTCGCGCTATCCGGCCCGATATGAAACAGCCGCATCGTCCGATACAGGCCGTTGTTCATGATCATCTCGCCGGTGATCCCCTCGGCATAAGCCGCCGGTATGAATGAATCTTCGACTGCATAAACCATGTCGTTGACCAGTCTGGTGCGCAGTACTTCATAGACGCTGTCCCCTTCCTTGATCGAAAGGTTCTTCGCCACTTCCGTATTCGCGGGAATGATATGGAAGACATGAAGTTTGGCTGTCTCCACCATGCCCCGCTTTTCGAATTCTTCGGAAAACGAATAGAATTTCGACATCTTCTGTTCGATCTTCTTTTCCTTGACATATGTTCCTTTCCCCTTGGAACGCTGCAGGTAACCTGCCAGGACCAGGGAATCGATCGCTTTCCGGACGGTGGAACGGGACAGTCCGTACATCTCGCAGAATTCCAGTTCCGAGGGCACTTTCATGTCTTCTTTCCATTCATTCGAGTCTATTTTCCTGCGGATATCTTCTTCCAGTTTCTGATATAAAGGTGCCATATGATTCTATTATAATGGTTATTTTAATGAATGATCACACCTTTTACGACGCGGTTGACTTCGCCGCCGATGCTCGGATTGTCGGTCCGATGGCCTAACTGTACCGATTTTTCCAGAGACAGAAGCTGCAGGATGACCAAAGCATCGATGTAGTTTTCGATCTCCTTGTAACGTTCAGTAATCCCCTGATAAGTAATGACATCGTCCGATTCCTTGATGGCTTCCAGATTCTTTTCTTCCGCGATCACCAGGGTCTTGTTCTCTTTGCGTTCGCGGTTGACTTCATCAAGAAAATCGAGATCATACTGTCTGGTATAAGGATTTTCATTGATCAGATGCACAGTCAGCGTCTTGTCGTTGATGATCGTCTTGGGACCGTGACGGAAGCCGGTGGAACCTTCATAGTTCGTCGCGACGCCGCCATTGGTCAGTTCCAAAGTCTTGATGCTGGCTTCATGAGCGAGACCTTTCAATCCGCCCAAGCCAAGGAAGATGCACCTTTCATAATCCCTGGCGGCTGTCTTGGCAGCCAGTTCGTCGAATGCATCGATCTGCTTTTCTACCGAATCTGCCAGTTCCTTCAGGAATGCGCACCTTTCATCGAATTCCTTGTATCCGAATACCACATAGCTCGCCAGCATCATGCAGGAAACGCTGGAGGTCATCGCAAAGCCCTGGTCGGAACTGCCTTCCGGCATCAGCAGGACCAGCGAATCATCCAGAGACATCCCATAATCATATAACGAACTGCCCTTCTTGCAGACAAAGACGAGATTGTAAAGCTCTTTGACATATTCCTGGGCTTTCTTGATCGCTCCCACGCTTTCCGGGCTTTCCCCGGAACGGGCATAGGATACCAGAAGCGTAGGCACATCAAAGAGTTCGCCTTCCGGATAGGAAATGACATCCGGTGAATGGATCGTTTCCGCATGGTAACGCAATTCATTTGCCAGGATCTTCTGCAGGCTTTCGCCGATAAAGGCAGAGGAACCGGCTCCGGTAAACGCGGTACGCAGATCTTCTACCTGCGCCATCTTTTCCATGAAAGCAACGATCTTCTCTTTCCGTTCCAGAAGTTCATCTGCCAGCACTCTCCAGAGACGAGGCTGCTGGGCAATTTCCGAAGCCGTGATCAGCGCGGACTTCTCTTGCCAATACTGTTCACTGTGATTTAATAACATAGCGTGTTCTCCTCGTATATAACTATTTAAACGATCTTCAGATCCGAATCAGGATCCTTCAGCAGTTCTGCCATATGATAGGCACTCTGCATCGCAACATTGTGGATCTCCCTGTCTGCCAGTCCGCCGATATGCGGAGTCAGGACGACATCGTTCCTGGCAAACAAAGGGCTATTCAGCAGCGGTTCTTCCTCATAGGCATCCAAGGCAGCACCGGCGATCTCTTTCGCATCCAGCGCTTTGATCAAAGCATCCGTATCGATCAAGGCACCTCTGGATGGATTGACCAGAAAAGCGGTCTGTTTCATCTTCTTCAAGGCTTCTTCATCGATGATGTGATATGTTCCTTCGTTGACGCCGCAGCATAGAACGATGACATCGCTGCGGGCAAAGAGTTCATCCTTGCTGACGTATTTCATGTGGTGCTTCTCTTCATCGCCCTCATGCAGCGTTCTGGTATGGACCAGAACTTCCATGTCGAAGCCTTGCGCCCGTTTGGCGACGGCTTTGCCGATGGCACCGAAACCGATGATGCCCAAAGTCTTTCCGGAAACGGCAATGCCTCTGGCAACGCCATCGACCCAGTTGCCGGCACGGAGATTCCGCTCGGCAAACGGGATCTTGCGCATGACCCCGATCAGCAGCCCCCAGGCCAGATCGGCAACGGCCGAGAAATTCTGACGCGGAACGTTGCAATAGCGTACGCCTGCCTTATCCAAAGCTTCCCGGTCAAGGTGATCATAACCGGCACAGTTCAATGAAATGGCCTTCAGTCCTTCGCATTGCGCAACGACTTCGGCAGTGATCGGCAGATCTGCGCCGATCAGGATCCCATCCGGCTTGGCTTCCATGGCTTTCCATCTGCTGATCAGATCCTGCTCGGTCGCGCCTTTGCGGTCCTGTTCCTTCCAGATTTCCACTTCCAGTCCGGCATCTTCCAGAACCTGCAACGCTTCCGGTTCCTGTTCAAAGGAGAAAGAAATTACCAGTACTTTCATCCCGATCCTCCTTATTTTTTGTATTGCGGCAGATACTGTCCGAATTCCTCCAGGAAATCATCGACAAGCTTGCTTGCTGTATCGTAATCGGTGACTGCGCCATCCAGCATCATTGCTTCTTCCCAGTACGTCCTGTTGCCGGTCAGGGCAGCTTCGACCGTCAGTTCGACCGGAGCCAGTCTCTTTTCAATGATCGCTTTCAAAGGCAATGGGAAGTCACTGACCGTCATCGGACGGAAACCGGTCGCTGTCGCGATGCCGGGCAGTTCCAGAACCGCATCATTCGGCAAGCCAGGAACGGCTCCTTCGTTCGGAATATTGACAGAGAAGCATTTTCTCTCGTCATAAATCAATGAATGGATCATCTCGACCAGCTGTTCATGTTCACCGATAGAACGCTCGAACAGGCTCTCGTCGACCTTGACTTCGTCTCCCTGTGCAAGCATGTCATGATAGGTCTTTTCGCCTCGGGCGATGACCTCTTCGATCGGGAAGGCATCGATACCCAGCGTTCTGGTATAGAACTGTCCGTGAGGGAAACGCTCCGGGAAAAATTCCGAAGCATGGCGGTCGACGACCGCAGGCAGTCCGCCCAATCTCTCATATAACTCCCAGGACAGCGGGTTGTCCATGAAATGAGGGATCTCCGTATCATCCAGCTGGGAATTGAAGAAATTATAGACATGTCCGTTCTTTTTCGCGTCCTCTCTTTGCTGAGCGACGATTTCCAATAATCTCGGTCTGGCGTCTTCACCCTTGACACGGATGTCATAGAAGAAAGTCAGATGGTTCAGACCGACACCGATCGTAGTGACATCCTTCGGATCGACCTGCATCATTCTTGCCAGATATCTCTCGCCATAGATGACGCCATGGCAGAGTCCGATCATCTTGACTTTGGTCGCTCTGCGAACGGCCGTCGTGATGGCTGTCATCGGATTGGAGTAGTTGAAGAAATAAGCATCCGGGCAGTATTTTTCTACGTCTTTGGCGATCTCGACCATGACCGGAATCATTCTCTGCGCCCGGGAGATTCCGCCAGGCATGATGGAATCGCCGACCGGCTGATAGATCCCGTACTTTCGCGGAATCAGCACATCCTGTTCCCAGGCTCTTCTTCCGCCCACAGCGATCGTCGTCACGACATAATCGGCGCCCGGCAGCAGTTCCTTCCGGTCCGTCGATGAACTGATGATGATGTCGACATTCTTCTGTTCCACCATCTTCTTTGCGAGTTTTTCTACTTCTTTCAGGATCGTCGGGTTGATATCGCACAAAGCGATTTCCCAGCTTCCGAAGCCGGCTTTGATGAAATCGGCGATCAAGCCTTTTGTGAATACGGCGCTTCCTGCACCGATCAAAACGATTTTCTTTCTTTCCATGTGTTCTCCTATCCTTTCGCGGCGAGGACCATATTCTCGCTGCATTCCTTGACGAATGCTTCCAGCAGTTCCTTCTGTTTCGCTGCCGAAGCCTTATCCCATTTTTCTTTGTATTCCGGTTTCATGAACAGTTTCAGGAAACCTTTTTCTTTATGGATCCAGTAGGACTTTCCTTCTTTGATCCGTTCGAATACGCCATTGAATTCCTGCGGATTCGAGAATTCATCGATCTCCGCAAAGATTCCGGCAGGTTCCTTCTTGAACGAGAAGATCACCCCGAAATAGGCGTACATCTTATGTTTTCCGTTTTTATCTGACAGCCAGTAGCGGTAACCCGAGGCATACTGGCCGAAATTATCCCGGTCTTTTTCGTTGACGGTCACTTTGGTCAGATCGCTCTGATAATCCAGCGCTTCCCTGTAAAGCAGAGCGGCATTGTACATGTCATCCAGATCTTTCATCTTAAAACGGAACGGACGGTCTTTTGCGATACTGACGATCGCTTCGACGCAAGCCTGGAAGAAACCGGCCAGAATGCGTTTCTGTCTTGGCAGATCCGCTTCCAGAAGTTCATTCAGCTGCTTCTCGGGCAGGAACAGTTTCAGATACTGCGCTTCCTGCAGATCTCTTAAGAAACTGTCCGTCGATTCCAGTCTTTCGCAAAGCTGCTTGTAGGGACCGTGATTGTTCGCTTCATCCACTTCGACCATCAGCCCGATCCTGGTGCTTGGCAAGAAGATCAGTCCGGTATGAAGATAGAACTTCTGTCCGTTTTCCTTATCGACGACTCTGACCCGGAAGCCGTACCAGTGCCTGCCGATGCTGTCCTTGGAAGCTCTGTCGACTTCGATCTCGGCCAGATCGCTGCGGATCGAAGCGATCGCTTCCGCATAGACATCACCGAAGAGCTGGATCTGCTGCAGGGTTCCGATATCTACGATATATCTGTTCATTCGATCCCCCATCTGGCATATCCGTAATCCGGATTCTGCACGCAGAGTTTTCCGCCCGTCACTTCGATGAACGTTCCCGTCAGATAAGCCGACTGTTCGCTTGCCAGGAACAGTACCGCTTTGGCGACGTCATCCGGCTGTCCCAGCCGACGCAAAGCGATCTGGGAAAGCATTGCGTCATGTCTCTGGGCGACTACTTCTTTGGTCATTCCTGTTTCGATGACGCCCGGAATGAAGCCGTTGACCCGGATATGGAACGGTGCGAATTCGGCCGCCATCGTCTTGGTCAGAGAATAGACAGCCGACTTTGAAGCGGCATAGGCTCCCGAACCGGCCGAGCCGATCAGTGCCGCAAACGAGCAGGCATTGATCAGCACACCGCCTGTCTTTTCCATGGCTTTCCTGGCTTCCAGACCGCACAGGAAGACGGAACGCAGATTGACGTTCATGACCCGATCCCACAGTTCTACGGACATATCCTGGAGTGCAGATTGCGGGTAGATTCCGGCATTGTTCACGAAGATATCGATCTTTCCAAAATCATTCAGCGCTTCAGCAAACAGATCTTTGACCTGTTTCTCATCGGCGACATTGACGACATATGCCTTGACCTTGCCATACTGTTTCAGCTCGTTTTCGACCTTTCTGACTGCTTCTTCATTCAGATCGCAGAGAAAGACTTCGGCACCTTCCTTCAGGAAAGCCCTGGCGATCGCAAAGCCGATACCCTCCGTACTGCCTGCTCCGGTAATGCCTACCGTTTTCCCTTTTAATCCTAGATCCATAGAACCTCCTTATTCATAATCGATGACTCCGCCTTCGCTGGCAGAGGTCGCAAACTTTTCATATAATCCAAGATACCCTTTGCGATATTTCGCTTCAGGTCTGACCCACTTCTTTTTTCGTTCATTCAGCGTCTCGTCATCCACATGAAGATGCAGGGACTGATTCGGAATATCGATGGTGATCTGATCGCCATCTTCGACCAATGCGATCGGACCGCCTTCTGCCGCTTCCGGCGAGATATGTCCGACGAAACAGCCGTTGTTGGTTCCAGAGAAACGTCCATCCGTAACGATCGCCGTCGAAAGAGACAATCCGGCTCCGACCAGATATTTCATCGCCTTGAACATCTCCCGCATGCCAGGTCCGCCTTTCGGGCCCTCGTAGCGGATCACGACGACATTTCCTGCTTCGATCTGATTGGAAAGGATGGCATGCTCCGCTTCTTCTTCACTGTTGAAGACGCGTGCGGTTCCCGAGAAGACATGCATCCTCGGATCGATCGCCGATGGCTTGGTGATACCGGTTTCCGGAGCAAGATTTCCGCGGACGATTGCGATACCGCCGCTCCTGCTGAACGGATCGGCGACTGTCCTGATAACTTTCGAATCAGCCGGAGCATGTTTCACGTTCTGCAGATTCTCTTTGACCGTCTTTCCGGTGACTGTCATGCAACCACCGGTGAGCAGTTCTTCCAGTTCTTTCATCACGACCGGAATGCCTCCGTCATGATAAAGATCTTCTACGTTATATTTCGCTGCCGGATTGATTTTGACGATCAGCGGCGTTTCCTTGCCGATGCTGTCGAACTTGGACATCATCGTCTTGGAATCGATGCCGATCTCCCTGCCCAGCGCCAGCATATGCAGGACGCCGTTGGTCGAACCGCCGGTCGCATTGAGGATGCGGATCGCATTGTCGATCGCTTTTTCCGTAATGATATCCCTAGGCAGAATGTTTTCTTTGACCAGATGCATGATCGCCTGGCCTGTAGAGAATGCGCTGCGGCTGCGTTCCGCATAGACCGCAGGAATCAGCGCTGCGCCTGGCAGAACCATGCCTAGCGCTTCCGCCATGCAACACAATGTGTTGGCTGTTCCATAGAAGGAACAGGAACCGCAGCCGGGAGCTACCTTGTTTTCGAGTTCATATAAAGAGTCTTCATCCAATGTCCCCGCGCTGAGCATGCCGCATCCTTCCGACAGCGAAGTCAGATCGCTCTTTCTTCCGTCGAATTCGATACCGCCCTGCATCGGTCCTCCCGGCAGGATGATGGTCGGAAGATTCAGCCGCACTGCCGCCAGCAGAAGACCCGGGACATTCTTGTCGCAGGAACCCAGCAGGACAAGTCCATCCAGCTGATGCGCTTCCGCCATGATCTCGACATCGTAAGCCAGAAGATCCCTGGAAGGCAGACAGAAGTTCATTCCCCTGTTTCCCTGTGCGGTGCCATCGCATACGCCTGTGACACCGAATTCGACCGGCGTTCCTCCTGCCGCATAGATGCCATACTTGACATGTTTCGCCAGTTCGCGGAGATTGTAGTTCCCTGGAACGACTTCGCTCCAGCAGTTCGCGATGCCGATGATCGGCTTGCCCAGATCCTCATCGGAGAATCCCATCGATTTATAGACCGCGCGATTGAAACAGAAATCCGGCCGTTTCAAGATATCTGCGCTTCTCATTTGAGGATGCCTCTTTCTTTAGCCATCCGGTAGGCGACATCCAGGATCATATCCTCCTGTCCGCCGACCGTCTTCATTCTTCCAAGTTCCGCCAGGATATCTCTGGCATCGAGGTGATATTTGTCAGCCGCCCTCTTGGCATGCAGGAAGAAACTGCTGTAGACACCCGCATAGCCGATGGTCAGCGCATACTTGTCGATATCCATCGAAACGCCCATGCTTCTGACTTCTTCTTCAGCAACATCCATCAGCGGATACAGTTTTTCACCAGTATCGTAACCGGCTTTATCCAGAACGGCCTGCAGCACTTCATGCGGCGCGTTTCCCGCTCCGGCACCCAGACCGATCAGCGTTCCGTCGATATAATCGCAGCCGGCTTCAACAGCAGCCAAGGAATTGCCGATGGCCAGGCCAAGATTATTGTGGGCGTGGAAACCGATCGGCAAAGATATATTCTCCTTCAATGCTTTGATCCGGTCGACGACCATCTGCGGGATCATCGCTCCGGCTGAATCCGCCAGATAGATGATATCAGCGCCATAGCTTTCAAACAGCTTCGCCTGTTCCACGATCGTATCCGCTTCCCGCATATGCGACATCATCAGGAA
>CADBPB010000135.1 GCA_902796525.1 uncultured Erysipelotrichaceae bacterium
AGCTTCCGGAAGTTCCGTCTTTGAAGAAATATCTGGAAGGCGATAAGGAAGAGAACGAATGATCGTCTTTACCGATGTCGATGGGACTTTGTACGACTATTCCGGACATCTTCCGCAAAGCGCTGTCGAAGCGATACGGAAGATGAGAAAGAACGGACACAAGGTTTTCATGGTGACCGGACGTTCCAAGGCCGAAAACAAGCAGGAGCTCTGGGATATCGGCTTTGATGGAATGATCGGTGGCAACGGTTCTTATGTGGAAGCGGAAGACCAGGCGATCATGCATCAGACGATCGGAAGAGAACAGTGTCGGCATATCGTCGACTGGCTGAACGGTCGCGGCCTGGATTTCTATGAAGAATGCAACGACGGCTTGTATGCATCGAAGCATTTCGTAAAGAACGTTGCCGAACCGCTGAAGAACTATATGATCGGAAAAAACCAGATAGCGCAAGGGACAGAAACCTTGCAGGTCGATCTGGTGATCCACGGACTGGTGGAAGGTCAGGAACTGTATCGCGACGATGTCAATAAAGTATCGTTCATCCTGCATTCCTACGATGATTATCTGGAAGCAGTTAAGGAGTTTCCGGATCTGAAGGTCGGGACCTGGGGAGGCAGGGATGAGCAGGCGCTGTTTGGGGATATCGGTGTCAGGGATGTCGACAAAGCCAAAGCCATACAGCTGCTGCTGGATCATCTTGGCGCAAGCCGGGAAGATACTTTCGCGATCGGAGATGCTTCAGTCGACATTCCGATGCTGCAGTACTGCAAGATCGGGATCGCGGTCGGCTCCGGGAGCGAAGAAGTCAAAGCCGCGGCAGACTATGTGACGGACGATGTCGATCAAGACGGTTTCTATAAGGCATTCAAACATTTCGGCTTGTTTTAAGAGGACACAGATGAAAGGATACGATCTGCAGCGTTTCCATGAAGCGCAGGAAGATACTTACGAGAGGGCTTTGAAAGAGCTTCGGAACGGACACAAAGAGACCCATTGGATGTGGTTCGTTTTTCCTCAGCTGAAAGGTTTGGGAAGAACGGAGTACAGTTTGTACTATGGGATCGGCGGAAGAGAAGAAGCGATCGCCTATCTCGAAGACCCCGTACTGAAACAGCGGCTGATCAGCATGTGCGAAGTACTGCTTCAGCTGGACATGAATGATCCCGAACGGATCTTCAGCAGGATCGATGCGATCAAGCTTTGCTCGTGCATGACGCTGTTCGATGCGGTAAGCAGCGAGGAGATCTTTCAGAAGGTGTTCGATCGATACTATAATGAAAAGAAAGACAGCATGACGCTCAGGATGCTGGGTCTGATCGAATAAAGCGAGGTGAACGATGCCGCAGGAATTCAAGTACGTCAGGATTCAAGGAAAAGAACTTGCCCGGAATACCATGTTTGCAAAGGGTGTCTTTTCGATGTGCTGGCAGCTGATCCAGGATGATGTGATGGAAGAGGAAGACAGAGATCTCTATAAAGAGATCGACGGATGGTTTGCGGAACACCTTCCCTGGCCGGAACCATGCAAGAATCAGGAAGCGGTCGGCTGCGGGTTCAAGACGGAGAACGCAGATGAAATGATGCGGATGATCCGTCCCGCCATGTGGCTCCTGGAGAAATACGATCATCCCTACTATGTCGTCTATACGAATACCCCGGGAGAAATCATCTATGAAGATCAGTATCAGATTGCAACGAAAACGGATGGCAGACTGATCATTCAGGAACTGCAGGAATCCTGGTCTCCGGAAGAATAGAAACAAGGATCTCATGACTGTCTCAAAAACAGAAAAGAGATCTTTTTTGTGCAGCAGAAACAGATAGACACACATCGATTTGCGAAAAGCCGCTGATTATGGTACCATAAAAAGGGACTCAAGTATAACTTGAATATTTATACAATTTATCAATCTCCTCTCGCTGTTAAGGAATCAAGCGAAACTTTATAATTGTTGATGTAAGGAGGTGCTGATATGAAACTGAAAGAAACGAAAAAAACGGATATCGGAAACCGTATCGCTCAGGCAAGGAAGGATTGTGGCATGACGCAATCCGGGCTTGCGGATAAACTGGATGTCACGTTTCAGGCTGTATCACTTTGGGAAAGAGGGGAGACCCTCCCGGATACCGATAATCTGATTTCTTTGGCGGATGAACTCCATGTTTCCGTTTCTGCGCTGGTTGAGGATCGTGGGGGCTATATCTTTAAAAACCGCAAAAACATTTACGACTGGACGCATATGAAAAACTTCGTAAAATTTACGGCGACTGCCAAAAAAATGCGTAATACTTTAATGGCGTTGCCATTTGCCATCAAGGCGCACGATGGACAAAAACGCAAACGCTCCGATATCCCTTATATCTACCATCCTTTGAATCTGGCGTGCCACTGTCTGGCAATGGGAATCGATGACGATGCGATCATCGCCGCCTGCCTGCTTCATGATACGGTCGAGGACTGCGGATGCAACTGCGACGAACTTCCGGTCGATGAGGAAACCAGGGAACTGGTCCGTCTGATGACGCACGAAAAGGATGATGCCAAACGCGATCAAATCATGCGTAAATACTACAAAGGATTGGCTTCCAATCCCAAGGCGGCGCTCATCAAATGCGTCGATCGCTGCAACAACCTTACGACCATGTCCTGGGGCTTAAGCCGGGAACGTATCTTCCGGTGCATCGATGAAACGGAAAAATATATCCTTCCGCTTCTCAAAACCGTCAAATCCGAACCCGACTACAACAATGCCGCCTGGCTTCTGCAATATCAAATGGAATCCACTCTGGATATCTACAAACGACTGATGTAAAGGAGGAACTGTCATGCTGAAACACATCCTGCTCATGGTTTCCGGTACGATGAGTATCGGCTATCTTGTCCATCTGTGGCTCTACTGGCGGACCATGCACGCAACCGTTCCTCTGCTTTATGAGATCTGTACCGGCGAAAATCTGCTGATCGCGCTGGTATCCGCAGGTTTCGCCATGTCCTGGTTCAATCTGAACCCTGGTAACGTGCTGGCACATATCTTGCTGATGGTGATCGCTACGGCAGGGATCGGTTATCTCGTTCATGTGCTGCTCTACCGTTTGCAGATGCACAAATGGATCGACCCGACGGATGATGCCTGTTCGGCCATCGATCTGTTGATTGCTTTGGGGGTCGCCGGTTTTGTGACATCGTGGTTATAGGAGGTATAAGATGTATAAGGTGTTTACTTATGGTACGCTGATGAAAGGTCAGCGAAATCATTTCTATGTCGAAGACAGCAGGTATCTGGGGGATGCGATACTGGATGGCTATGGATTGTATGATACGGGATATGCTTATCCTGCGGCTGTGGCAATGGAGGATTCCCGGGTCTATGGCGAGGTCTATGAAGTCGATGAAGCAGCTAAAGAACGCATGGACCGACTGGAAAGCGTCGGTTATGAGTACGACTGCATCGAGGTCACGGTTCATTTCAAAGACCATGAGGAAAAGGTCCTGTTCTATGTCTATCTCAGGGATGTTTCCGGGATGGAGCTGTGCCGTTTGTCCGATAAGTGGCATGCATAAGCTCCAATACATGATTATGATGAAAAAAGAGTATCTTGCCGATACTCTTTTTGATTTTATTCACGGGTAACTTCGATATCGATATGCATGACTTTCAGGTTCCATCTTCCCCAGTACTGGCCATAGGCATATCCGATGAGGATCGTCTTATCCGTGTTGATATGACCTTCCGGGGATTTGGCGACGCCGATGCTGTGGGCATAGTCGTCGATATTATCCTTCTCGGTATCGACATTGGTAAACCCTTTGCCTTGATCCGAAGCATACATGATCAGCCGGGATCCTTCGGACATCTTCATGTCGATCGAAAAACCAAGAAATTTACCCTGTGCTTCATCGAATACGGCATCCATTGAATCCTGGTTCTCTCTGACCAGGACCCGGTCCTTGTAACGGATCGTCAACGGCCAGTCATCGACCAGATCGGCTTTGCATAATTCGATATAGGCGCCGGTAAGGTCGGCATAGGTATAAAAGATATACAGGTCTTCTTTGTAGATGACGAAACTGAGCTCGCCGATCCCCCAGCCTTTCGGGTCGTCTTCATAAGCGATGATCGGCTCCGGATCGCCCCCCCATCCGCTTCCGTTCCATTTTTCAAAAGGACCGTCCGGATACTGGCTTCGTGCAACGAAAGCCATATTGTTAAATCCTTTTCCTGCATAAGAATCGGTCGAAGTATAGCCCAGATAATAATAGCCGTTGAAATAGATCGCTCCGGGATCGCAGACGGAACACTGGTCCTTTGAACCGGGAGTCGGTTTCAGGACGATCTGTTCCGAAGACCAGCTGATCCCATCATCGGAATGACGGTAGCGGATCCAGTCCCATTGCGAACCGCTGTTGCCGGGAGATGAGACCCACATGTCCATGGAACCGTCTTCGTATTCCATGATGGATGGTCCGTAGCGGTAGTAGTCTTCGCTACGGTAATTCAGGATCTTTCCATCGTCATATGTACGGATCTTGAAATGCAGTTCCGGTTCCGGTTCAGGAACGGGCTCTACCTGCGGAGGCTCCGGCAGGACTTCGGTTTCTGGAGCTTCCCGATTCGGCAGTACCCTGCACAGATAAACGACAACAAAAAAGACCAGAGCGATCGTTACGCATTCGAAATAAAACGTCTTGAATGTACTGTTTTTACGGACAGACATAGCATTATTTTATCGCATTAGCGCGAAAAGAACAAAACTTGCTTTTATGAGAAACCTGTTCAGGCAGGCTTAAAATCTTTCTTATGAAACAGTTTTCGGCATGATTTCGTCAAGAACCGTTCGATCCGATCGAAGATGATCGACGCTGCCAGCGAATAGACGACGACCTGAAGGTAGACGAACAGCGACAGATCGCTGCGGAAGACCAGATTGAAGAACAGATAGGAATAGAAATAGGCATGCGCATACCACATGTATGCCGAATAAGTGCCGATATAGGCGAAAGCTCCGGTCACTTTCTTGGAGCAGTTCATTATCTTTGTAAAGCTGATGATGAAAGGAACGATGAAAACGATATCAAACAAAGAATCGCTTGGTGCTCTGATCAGCAAGGCTCTGGCAACGAATGTGGCAAGGAAGAGCAGCACAGACAGCAGCGGATGCAGCCATGAAGAAACGAGATCCAGGATGGGATATCTTCCGCAGAACATGCCTTCCATGAAAATGATCAGATAGATGATGATGTAATTCTGGACGGTCTTGCTGATGAACTTGACATAATCGAAAAACGATCCGGTAAAATACGCTACGGCAAACGAAAGGATGAAGAGTCCGATCAGAAGCAGGTAATGTCTGTATTTCAGTTTATTCAAAAGGACATACACGATCGGGGAAAGCAGGACCATATAGTAGTAGATCAGGATATACCACCAGGTGCCGTTATAGTTTGCCCGGATGCCCAGCAGATTCAGAAGATAGTTAACAGGCGAATAATCGAAACCGTTCTGGTTTCCGGCAAGATAATCGTAGGTTATGAAGAAAAGGAAACACAGAAGATATTTCCGGTAGAAGGACCAGAGTCTTTTGAAACAGTAAAGGTACATGGATTTCAGGTCGGTCGTCTTCTGCGTCTTTTTCGCAAACTGGACATACATGGCGTAGCCGGAAGTAAACGCAAAGATCGCGACGCAGATCTTGCAGAACCAGGCAAATGTTAACTGAAAACCGTCCGCCTGTCCCAGGCTCAGTCGGTCAAGCGCATCAAGCAGAGACCAGCCTTCGGTGACATACCAGGTATTGCCGCCGATAAACAGATGATGGTAGATCATCATCAGGATGCCGACGCCATGAAGCGCTCTGGCATTCTCTTTCGTCAGCAAAGTCATTTTCTTACCTTCATTCATCATATCCTCATTATACTGAATATCAAAAAATAAGACACGTCTTTGACGTGTCTGTATCGTTTGAACGGTATCAGCCGACGATGGAGTCCGGATCCATCCAGGATTCATGATCGTAAGAGATGATATAATCCGTTTCACCGGAAATCTCATCGTAATGGATGCCGTATAGATATGGCGTCAGACCACCGAAATTTTCTACCGAATAGATCAGATACATTTTTCCCTGATAGATCATTTCATTCATGACGGTCGCGATATAGTCGTTGTTTCGGAGATCTTCCGAAGCGATCGGTGCGCTGTTTTGCAGAAGATCCTTCAGTTCCTCGCCATATGCGGCGATATCCTTCAGCTTTTCATATGGCGTATCGTCTACGATGCCCATCAGATAGGCGGTCCTTAGATGCCCCTGGTCATTAAGGCCTGTCAGCATTCTCATGGTCAGATCGTCCTGTTTGAGCGCGATCATGGCAGGAGGAGTCATCGAGGCGACATTTTCGACATAAATGACAGGCAAGGCATCGTCTTCCTGGAAATAGACTTCCGAGATCTTGCTGCTTAGCGGATCGTAGGAACCGATCGTCAGCGTCATCCCTTTTCTGGGAATCAGCAGATAAGCCAGCGACCGGTCTGCAGAAGACTCGCCGGCATAGATAATGCGGTCATCGATCTCGTCTACGAAGTCATAGCCCCATTCCGCAGCGGTCTTGAGGGTATTCGCATCAAATCTGCCAAGCAGAAGGATCTCCATGATCTCATAATCCTCCATGGAAGCGACATAAGCCTCGGCCAGAGGTCTTTCTCTGTTTTGGATGACTTCCGGTTCAGGACCCTGTTTCGTGCAGGCGGTCAGGATCAGCAGCAGGCACAGCAGCGTTCTTATATGTTTCATTGGAACACCTCCGATCAATATTAATCATAACAGAAGAAAAATAGGAATATTTCTAAGAGTACATGTCTTTGATAAGCGCTTATAAATCGGTCAGAAGCTGCAGCTCGGCACAGCCATGGATGCCGATGGTCTCTTTCGCTTTGCCAAACGGTAACTCTTTGATGCTTTCCCGGATCGTTGCAGTACCGGCTTCCATTTCTTCACAAAGGATACGCATGTCTTTCATCATCTGCAGACAGGGCAGATTCGGATCGCCGACCCGGGAAGCGTGATGCTGTCCGTAATGGCCGCCATAGAACTGCCAGTCATCATCGACTCCGAGACGTTCCAGTTCATCGATCGCCTGTGACAGTCCTGCGGCATATTCGTTCAAAGGCAAGGAACCCAGTCCTGCCGTCATCAGGACGCCGCAGCCGGAACCGATCGCATCGCCGCAAAAGACGGCATGCTGCTTCATGTCGCAAAGAACGACGGAACCGGGAGTATGGCCGGGCAGAGGAACAGATATGATCCTGTGGTCGCCGAGGTCATATTCCTTTTTCATCTCCAGCAGTTCATCCGTTGCCTTGCAGCAGGGATCGCTCTGCTGCAGGAAGGGACGGGAACGATGCTGATCATAGAGATCCCTGTCTTTGAGATCCAGATAGACTACAGCGAACTCTCCGCAGCGTCCGATATGGTCGTAATGTCCGTGCGTCAGGACACAGAAGACAGGCCGGTCCATCAGGGTACGGCAGTACTCCGCCAGGTTTTCTTTCTCCATTCCTGCATCTACCAGCAAGGCTTTTTCTTTGCCCTCGATCAGATACATGCTGACATGCGAATCGCATTGGATCAGCCAGGAGTCTTCGTTGATTTTTCTGCTTGTGTAGCCCATCTGTTTACCTCTCTCATTTTCAGTATAACCTAAAGATGTTTCCGTGACGGATATGCGCTTTTATATTTTCTGCATATTACGTTATCATAGAATCAGGCAGATCATAAACAATCATACAAGGAGGACAGCATGTTCGTATTTTGGGGAGACGGTTCGCAGGAAGCCAAAGACCTGGTGGATGCGGTGATCGTCAGGAGTACAGAGAATTTCAACTGGACGTTTATTTTCATTCTGTGTGTCGTTTTCTATGTCTACTGGAGTGAGATACAGAAAAAAGAGTTTAAGGTGATTTATGCCGCGCTCGCGCTGTATGGCGTACATTGGCTTTATGAGATCGGCAATGCCGTGATCGCTCATTTCTTCGGTTATCCGCTGTGGACCGTCAGCAATGCTTCGACGACTTTCATCCTGCTGATCGGTGTGTGCTGGGAACTGTCGATGATGTTTTCACTGGCAGGGATGATTTCCTTCAAGATGCTTCCGGAGAAACGCACGTTCAAAAACAAGCTTTTGGGTGCCCTCAGCATGGCGCTGCTGTTTGCGCTGGTAGAATCCTTCCTGGCCGGGACTTCGAATCATTCTTTTATCTGGGTCTATAAATGGTGGGGTGTCATCCCGGTCTTTATCACGACCTACATTCCTTTTTTCCTTGCCAGCAATTTCGTTCCCGACATGAAACCGAAAGCAAGAAGGACTTTCCTGATCGGCGTCTGGTCGCTGGTAGCGATCCTGCTGGTGACACTGATACCGGCGGGGATCATCTGATCGACAACAAAGAAAAACGACGTGAATCATCACGTCGTTTTCATGCATCCGATATTGTTGAAAATGTTTACTTCACTTTCGCCAGCAAGGCGTTCTTTCTGTTGATCGCGTCCTTCATTTCGACTTCTTCCGTCATATGCCATTCATTCTGCAGCAGATCGATGATCCTGTCGTAGGTCTTGGCGGCATTGCGATAGTCTCCTTTGATCTGATAGATATCGGCGATCCCCATGAGTTCATCCTGGAAACGTGGCCTGCGTGGTTCTTTTTCGAATGCTTTCTCGTAATAGACGATGGCTTTGTCATAGTCGCACTTTTTCGCATAGTACTGCGCCACCTCAAACAGACAGGCAAAGTCTTCCGGATTCTTCTCTACCAGAGCCTCAATGATGCGGTCGGCTTCTGTTTCATCGAAACGGGACAGCGCGATATGCGCGCGATAGACTTCGACCAGGACGGGATTCACATCCTTTAGTTTGCTCATACGATCGAGATACCGTTCTGTCTCATCAGTTCTGTGATCGGCAAGCAGATTGTCCAGCAGATAATAGTATGGCGATACGAGTTCCGGGTTGTCCTCGACCAG
>CADBPB010000136.1 GCA_902796525.1 uncultured Erysipelotrichaceae bacterium
ATACTCGATATCGTATTCCTCAAAGTACTTTCGGGCATCTTCAATATCCATTCCCATGAGTCCCAGCGAAAGGATGATGCTGGATTCCTGGGAGTACTTCAGAGTGATCTCCGGAGGCTGGGAATTGTCGTATTTGTAGCCCGCTTTCAGAGACTGTCCTACGACCGTACCCGGTTCTTCTTTGGAGTCGACAGGCAGGAGCCTGACTTTGAAATTCAGCGCTTCCAGTTCGTTTTTCGCCGTTTCATAGTCTTTTCCGACATAATTATCCAATACGGCATAGATGCCGCTGGATACGGTCAGTTTGATCTTGCTGTTGCGTTCGATTTCTTCATTGGCGGACGGAGAGCTGGAAATGATGCGATCCTTTTCCGTCGAATCCGATAACGTCCATACGATCCGGGAATCATCGACTTCCAGATCGTACTCTGCCAGAAGATCCTTCGCTTCCTGGACGGTCATATTCCTTACATCGGGCACGGCAACAAGTTTATTCTTGGACCCCAATACGCCCGTAAACAGCAGGATCAGCAGCAGGACCGAAATGGAGAATACCGAAACAAAGACCAGGAATACCACCGAAAACAACGGATTCCCGTCTTTTTTGCCTCTATTCTTTTGCTGATCTGAATCATTCAAAGCGCTATCTGAGCTGCCCAGACTGATCTTGGGATCGTTGAGATGGCTTTTCTTGAGGCATTCGTTCAGATCCTGCAGCATCAGTGCCACATTCCGGTATCTCTGGTTCGGATTCTTGGCGGTCGCCTTGATGATGATATTCTCGACGGATTGCGGGATCTCGCTGTTGATCTTGCGAACCGAAGGAATGTTCTCTTTGATGTGTTTTAATGCGACCTGAACCGGGGTCTCTCCTTTGAACGGTACGTCTCCCGTCAGCAGTTCGTAGAAAACGATGCCTAACGCATAGATATCCGCCTGCATCGTAGCCTGCTTGCCTTTGGACAGTTCAGGCGCCAGATAATGAACAGAGCCCAGTACGGCGTTCTTATGCGTGATCTGGCTGGAATCGTTGGCGACAGCGATGCCGAAATCGGACAGCTTGACTGTTCCGTCATCTTTGATCAGGACATTCTGCGATTTGACGTCGCGATGGATGACATTGTTGCGATGTGCTTCCATCAGAGCGCCTGCCAGCTGGCGGATCACCCATACAGCTTCCTTGACCGGCAAAGGTCCCCTCTTCTGAATCAGCTGCTTGAGGGTATAGCCTTTGACATATTCCATGACGATATAGTGCTTATCTCCGTCGTCTCCCACATCATAGACATCGACGATATTCGGATGCGAAAGCTTCGTGACGGCTCCGGCTTCCCTTTGGAATCTTTCCAGAGCCAAAGGATCATCGGCCATATCCGCTTTCATGATCTTGACTGCGACTTCTCTTTTCAAGATCTCGTCATAAGCAAGATAGACATCCGCCATGCCTCCCTTGCCTAACAGCTTAACGATCTTGTAACGATTTCCAATGTATTCCGACATGAGATCACCTCTTAAACAATATGACGGTAATATTGTCATAACCGCCTTTTTCCAAAGAAAGATCTTTCAACCGATTCGTTTTTTCTTCCAGCGTATCTTCATCGTTCCGCAGGATCTCCAGGATCTCTTCGTCCGATACGTAGGCATGCAGACCGTCAGAACAGATCAAATACTGTTCCATCGGTTCGATTTCATGGATATCGGCATGGCAATTCTCATAGATGCCGATCGCTTTGACGAGATAATGCTTTTTGGGATGTTCCAAAGCTTCTTCGTAAGTGATCCTTCCTTCTTCCAGCATCTGGTTGACATAGGTGTCATCTTTCGTCAGATGGAGGATCCGTTCATCATTGATGCCATAGACGCGGGAATCCCCGCAATTGATCACGACATCTCCCAGAGAAGTGACCATGATGCCGGTCAGCGTCGTGCCCATGCCTTCGTATTCCGGATACTTCTTTGACATCTGCAGGATGTGTCCGTTGACGGCATCGATATGATATTCTAGAAAGCTGCGGATATCTTCAAGGCAACTGAAAGGTCCGGATTCTTTGAAAATACGCTCGAAATAAGCGACAGTCTCGATGCTGGCTACTTCCCCGGCCTTGCCTCCGCCGATGCCATCCGCCACCAGCAGCAGAAGATCGTCATAAGCGTTGGAAACCGTCAGGTAGGCATCCTGATTCATTTCTCGAAGATTTCCGATATCGGTAACGGCAGAATATTCCATAGTCTTATTTTAACTTATTGGCTCTCAGTTGACCACAGGCGGCATCGATGTCGTCACCCTTCCTGGTACGCAGCGTGACGGCGACATTTTCTTTTTTCAGCATGTCATAGAAACGCAAAGCCCGTTCTTCTCCGCTGGATTCGTAGTCCTTTTCTTTGACCGTATTGTAAGGAATCAGATTGATATAGGCATTCATGCCCTTCAACAGCTGTTTCAGCTGCAGAACATGTTCCTTTTCGTCGTTGATCCCTTTCAGCAGAAGATATTCGAATGTCAGACGGCGGTTGTTGTCTTTGCTGTAGTCTTTTAATGCCCGGAACAGTTCTTCCAAGGGGTATGCGTTGTTGACGGGCATCAGCGAGCTTCTCAGTTCATTGTTCGGAGCATGCAAAGAGATCGCCAGATTGTATTGCAGGTTCTCTTTCGCAAATCGTTCGATCCCCGGTACCAGGCCGCAGGTCGAGATCGAAATGTGTCTGGCGCCGATCTTCAGGCCATACGGATCGTTGATGATGCTCATGGCCTTCATGACATTGTCATAGTTGTCGAAAGGTTCTCCCGTGCCCATGACGACGATATTCCCCAGACGCGCATCCTTCTGATCCAGTTCTTTCTGTATCATCAGCACCTGCAGGACGATCTCGCCGGGAGTCAGGTCCCGTTGTTTCTTCAGCAAGCCGGAAGCGCAGAAGCGGCAGCCCATATTGCAGCCGACCTGGGAAGAGACGCAGACGCTGTATCCGTAATCGAAGATCATCAGCACGGATTCGATCAGGCTCCCGTCCGACAGTTCAAACAGGTATTTCTGCGTTCCGTCTTTTGATATCTGTTTTTCCTTTACGGTCAGACGGTCGATCGTAAAATCCTGCTGAAGCTTCTCCAGCAGATGTTTCGAAATATCGCTCATCATCGAAAAATCATCGATGCGTTTGTCATAGATCCAGCGGTAAAGCTGTTTCGCATGAAAAGCCTTCTCTTCGCGGGAAGTCAGATATTCTTCAAGGTCTTTTAACGACAGACTGTAGATCGATTCCATAGTTATTCCTTTTTTATCGTAGCATAATAGAAGGCATCGCCTGAAGCGTTGATGAGCGTTTCCTGCTCCAAAAGCCGATAGTTCGGGTTCTCTTTCAGGAAGCGGGAGATCTGCTTCTCATTTTCTTTTTTATTTAAAGTACAGGTGCTGTACAGAAGGATGCCTCCATCCTTAAGCAGTGGATCCATGCTATCCAGCAGCTGCTTCTGCAGAAGCTGCAGTTCGTCCAGGCTTTCCGGCTTAATATGAAATTTCAGATCAGGTTTTCTGCCGATGACGCCCAGACCCGAACAAGGCGCATCCAGCAGGATCTTGTCGAATTGCCGATCCAGTACGTTTTTCAGTTCTCTTCCGTCATGGTTCAGGTAATGTATCCCTTTGTATCCCAGTTTCTCTGCCATTTTCCGGATGAGTCCGACCCTGTTCTCGTTCACATCATTCGCATAGCTGTTTTCCGGATCGATGATATCGAGACAGTTGAACAGCTTGGAACCCGGAGCACTGCACACATCCAGCAGACTGTCTTCCTTCTGCAGCTGCAGATGCCGATATAAAGATGCGCTGTTGAGATCCTGGATATAGAAGTATCCTTTTTCATATTCTTTCGTTTTCAGTAGATTGTTTTCACTGGTGAAACTGTCTTCGCTGATGATCCTGATATCGAGATGCTTTAGATCTTCATAGCCGCATCTAAGCCTGTTCAGACGGTAATAGACCGTCGGAACCGTCTGATACATCTCAACGATCCTTTCAAAGCTTTCTTCGTCATACTGGGCTTTTATGAGCCTGTAGATCCATTCCGGAAGACAGGCGGCAGTCGCACCTTCGCCATCTGTAAAGCTGTCTGTCTTTCTTAGGATCGCATTGATGAACGACCTGTCATATCGGTTTTCCGCAAGATCGACATACTCGTTGTTGACGACATAATCTTTTTCCTTCAGATAGAACCGTTCATACAGCGCCATATTCAGAATGATGCGGTTCGCCAGAGAAGTCTTATCGCTGACCTCTTCCCGGTACTGATATTCAAGCAGTTCATATTTGCGTAAAACGTTATTGACCAGGTTCGTGACGAAAGCCCTTTGCATAGGTTCCAGCTGATTCAATTCCTTGCGCATCAAAAGGTTCGAATACGATTCGTCGGCGATGGTTTTATAAAGAATATTGAACGCGATCTGTCTTTGTTTCATTGTTTACTCCAGATACAGAGGATCTATGTCTATTTTAATATGCGAAAGATTCTTTTCGGAAATATAGCCGTCGATGATCTTCTGCATCTCATCGAGCATGTTCCGTAGATTTTTTCCCATGATCAGGATACGATAACGTGCCAGCTTCTGCTGTTTCGGCAGACGGTACGGACGATAGACTTTGTATGACAGCGTATCGGTCAGTCTGCCCAAATAGTCCAAAGAATCCTGAAGCCTCCGTTCATTCATGTCCGAGAGAATGATCTCCATCAGATGGGAATACGGAGGATAACCCGTCTTCTGACGATAATTCATTTCGATATTATAAAAATAATTATAATCATGGCTGATGACGGCTTTGATGGCATAATGATCCACGTTGAAAGCCTGAATGATGACTCTTCCCGTGCTGTCCGCCCTTCCGGAACGGCCGGAAGCCTGCATCAGCAGGTCGAATGTCATCTTCGCGGAATTGTAGTCCTGATGCATCAGTCCGGCATCGGCATTCAGTATGCCTACCAGGGTCACGTCCGGATAATCGAGGCCTTTCGCAATCATCTGCGTGCCGATCAGGATATCGGTCTGATGCTTCTCAAAAGCCTTAAGGATCTTTGCGTGAGCCCCTTTGTGATTTACGGAATCACGATCCATCCGATCGATATGCGCCTTAGGAAACATGTTCTGTAATTCTTCTTCCACTCTTTTCGTACCGAAACCGTAATAGATCAGCTTTCCGCTGCCGCAGGACGGGCAGTTCTTGGGGATCCTGTAGGTTCTTGAACATTGGTGGCACTTCAGGACATTCTCGTCTTTGTGATAATTCAAAGGCGTATCGCAATCCTGACACATCAGTGTCGTTCCGCATTCGGCACATTTGATGATCGGAGAGTAGCCTCGTCGATTCAAAAGAATAATCACCTGTTTATTATTGTCCAATGTCTCGGAAATCGCCTCTTTCAGGGGTTCTGAGATGATATAGGAATCTTTTTTCTTTATCTGTTTCGTCAGATCGATGACGCTGATCTCGGGCAGATTCAGATTGATGCGGTTTTTCAGTTCAAGAAGCTGGTATTCCTTTTTCAATGCGCGGGAATAGGAATCTAGCGATGGAGTCGCGCTTGCCAGGAGCACTTTCGCATGATGGGTGATCGCGCGTCGGATGGCGACATTCCTGGCGTGGTAGCATGGCACGTTATCCTGCTTGTAGGAGCTGTCATGTTCCTCATCGATAATGATGATCCCCAGATCATGGAACGGAAGGAAGACAGAACTGCGCGTACCCACCACGATGCGCGCTTCCCCTTCCTTGACTCTTCTATACTGCTCGTAACGTTCCTGATCCGATAGTTCGGAATGATAGAAAATGACGTCATTGAAACGTTCCTTGACTCTTTCGATCATCTGCGGGGTCAGTGAGATCTCCGGCACCATGATCAGGACTTCTTTCTGCTGTTTCAGAAAATGATCCGCAAGATGCAGATAGACTTCCGTCTTGCCCGATCCGGTCACGCCAAACAGCAAGGATACGATCTGATCGGTCGAAATGATCTTATCATAGGCATTCTGCTGCTCATCGGTCAGCGTTTTGAACGCTTTCCGTTCGACATCGGTATTCTCGTACTGCGCTTCTTCCTCGTATTCGGTCAACGCGCCCATCTCGATCAGCTTGCCGATGACCGATACGCTCATTTTACGTGCTTCCGTCGCCATCATGCCTTCATCGATGAGATCATAGATCTCTCTCTGGCGTTTCGTAAAAGCGAAATCACCTTCATTCTTATGAAGCTTGCGTATCATTTTCGGTCCCTTGAGAGACTTGGACGTCTTCAGCGCTTTCGGAAGCATGGCATTGAGACAGCCGATGAACGGCGAGATCGTGGTCTTCGACAGCCAGGAAGCCAGCTCGAAGATCTCATCGGAGATCACCGGCTCTTCATCGATCACTTCCAGGATCTCCTGTACGCCGAAGCCGTAAGTCCGATCGATCTCTTCCCTTGTCTGGTTTGTACTGCGGCAGGAAACGACGATCGCTATATTCTGCGATCGGTTGAAAAAGACCTTTACTCTGACATATTTCGCCAAAGGCTTGTCATAGACATAAGTAAAAGGCCTATTCACGTTTAGACTGGAATTCGTTACGTATACTTCAATAAGATACATATCTATATTATAGAACTTAACCGATCGAACCTTGCATATCCATTTTCAGAAGCTGGTTCAGTTCGACAGCATACTCCATCGGGAGTTCTCTGGTAAACGGCTCAAGGAAACCCATGACGATCATTTCCGTCGCCTGGCTTTCCGATAATCCTCTGGACATCAGATAATAGATCTCTTCTTCTGAAATTTTCGATACTTTGGCCTCGTGTTCGATGATGCCAAGATGGTTGTCGTTCCTATTCTTTGGAATCGTATCGGATTTCGATATTTCATCAAGGATCAGCGTATCGCATTCGATTTTGGCTTTCGCATAGTCCGCTTTCCTGCTGAAATGGATCCAGTCGCGGAAGTTGGTCACTCCGCCATTGCGTGATACGGATTTGGAAATGATCGAAGAAGACGTATGAGGCGCAAGATGGATCATCTTTGCGCCGGAATCCTGGATCTGGTTCTTAGATCCGACCGCAATCGAAATGCACATCCCATGGGCATATTCTCCCGCCAGGATGCAGGCGGGATATTTCATCGTGATCCGGGAACCAATATTGCCATCGACCCATTCCATCGTTCCATGCGCTTCGACTTTCGCGCGTTTGGTAACGAGATTCAGGACGTTCGACGACCAGTTCTGGACCGAAGAATAGCGGCATTTCGCGCCTTTTCCGACGAATACCTCGACCACGGCCGCATGCATGGAATCCTTTGAATACTGCGGTGCCGTACAGCCTTCGACATAGGAACACTTCGCTCCGTCATCGATGATGATGATCGAACGTTCGAACTGCCCCATGCTTTCCGAATTGATGCGGAAATAAGACTGCAGCGGTTTTTCCAATTCGACGTTCTTCGGGACATAGATAAAACTTCCGCCGGACCAGACGGCGCTATTCAACGCAGCGAACTTGTTGTCGGTATAAGGCACGATCGTACCGAAATATTTCTTGAAAATATCGGGATACAATCGTAAAGCGGAATCGATATCGATAAAGATGACGCCTTTGTCTTCGACTTCCTTCAGCATATTGTGATAGACCGCTTCCGATTCATACTGGGTGGTCACACCCGCCAGGAACTCGCGTTCCGCTTCCGGAATGCCCAGTTTTTCAAAAGTGTTCTTGATCTCTTCCGGAACGTCGTCCCAGGATTTTTCGGTATTCTGGGACATTTTGCGGTAATAAGTAAAATCATCGAAATCGATTTCGGAAAGATCGGGACCCCATTCCTGCATCGGCATCGCCGCGAAGGCGCGGTAGGCTTTCAGACGGTATTCCAGCATCCATTCCGGCTCGTTCTTATATGCCGAGATCTGTCTCACGACATCTTCATTGATCCCTTTACCCGTATCGATGATCGAGTCGATATCGTCATGAAAACCGTATTTATAATCATCCTGCGAATAGATGGCTTCGTTATTTCTTTTTTCGTCACTCATCTTGTTTACCGCTTTCTTTAAGCATTTCTTCGACCGCATCCCAGCCGATCGTCGCACACTTGATGCGGTTTGCCTGTTTATAGACATTCTGGAAGACATTGGCTTCCTCCAGGATCTCGGGATCGTATTCTTTATTGTCGATCATATTCATGTAGTTGCGGATGATCTCTTCCGCTTCATCGACGGTCTTGCCGATCAGCAGATCCGACATGATGGAAGTGCTGGCCGTCGAAATCGTACAAGCCACGCCATCGAAACGGATATCCTTTATGACATCATTCTCGACATCAAGCTGGACCGTGATATCATCAATGCAGCTGGCACTGGCCATTCGTTTCGACCGATAGCCTTCCTTTTCCAAAAGTCCGTGATTATGCGGATATTTATAGTGATCCAGCAACAGTTCCCTCATCAGGTTCTGATCATTGAAATACTCTTTTATATTTGCCATATCAACTCCTATAAAAATATGCTGATGGTCGCTTCAAGAGTGATCTTTGACACTTCCTCTACGAAACGATCGATCTCTTCTTTCGTATTATAGAGATACAAAGAGGCACGGATGCTCTGATCGGTTCCGATCAGATTGTGCAGGATCTTCGCACAGTGGTTTCCGGAACGTACGCAGATGTTCCTGGTTGACAGATACGATGCCGCATCCTGGGCGAATACGTCTTTCACATTGAACGATACGGGACCGCTCGGATTGGCCGGATTGTAGATTTCGACATTGTCCAATGGGAGCATCTTTTCGATCAGATAGGCACGCAATTTATTCTCGTAGGCATGGATGTCGTCCAGTCCGATTCTCATCAGATATTCCGCCGCAGCAGAAAGTCCGATGACCCCTTCAATATGCGGCGTGCCGGCTTCAAAGCGTTCCGGCGCATCTTTCAGCATGACATTTCCATCGATATCGAAACGGGCGTTCATGCCTCCGCCCAAGAAGATCGGTTCCATCTTCTGAAGCAGTTCATATTTTCCATACAAAACGCCTACGCCATCCGGACCGCACATCTTATGCGAAGAGATTCCCAGGAAGTCGACATCCAGTTCTTTCACGTCGATCTTCAGATGTCCGATCGCCTGAGCCGCATCTACGACGACCAGCGCGTTATACCGGTGAGCGATCTCCGTGATCTCCCGGATCGGCTGTATGGAGCCTAAGACGTTGGTCACATACGCCAGCGAAATGATCCTGACGCTTTCATCGAACATCTCTTCGAGTTCATCAAGAATCACGTTCCCTTCGTTATCGAGGGGGACATAACGGATATTGACGCCCAGTTCTTTCTTTAAACGGAACCAGGGGAGAACGTTGGAAGCATGTTCGGCATAGCTGATCAGGATCGTATCCCCTTTTTTCAAATCAGCAGATAGACCGTAAGCGATCTGATTGAGTACTGCCGTGATATTGGAAAGAAAGGAGATCTCTTTGGCTTCACAGTTTATCATTTTCGCAATGACTTCACGTGTTCTCGCATATGCCTGGTCGGCTTTGATGGCCGTGGCATATTCACCGCGCTCGACATTGCTGGTATAGTCGGTATAGAAACCTGTGAGAGCATCGATGACGCACTGCGGTTTATAGGTCGTCGCCCCATTATCAAAATAGATCAATTCGGGATGATTGACGATCATCGGAAAATCGTTACGTATCTTTTCTACATCATACATAATTCGCTGATCTTCCTTTCCAGTTCGTTCTGCAGTGTTTCTTTCAGCGTCGGATCGCTGATCGTGTCCGTGATCGGCAGCAGATAGCCAAGCGAAATGAGCTTCGTGCATTCTTTCAGGGACAGTCCTCTCGACATCATATAGAACAGGTCCTTTTCCTCGACCTTGCCGATGGACATAGCATGGGATGCCTGTACGTCGTTTTCATCGATCAGCAGTTCAGGAAGGATCGTGGCAGACTGTCCTTCTTCGAAAGACAGAGCGCGGGAGACCTGGTGGCTTTCGGATTTCCTGGCTCCCTTGACGATCTTCCCTACCGCATCGATCATCAGTTTGCCCCCGTTTAATACGACCGCATAATTCCTGATCTGCGCGTCTGTTCTGGGTTTATTGTTCGTGAGCACGATATCGTACTTCTTTTCCGTGCCGATCAGGCTGGCCGTGCTCAGCAAAGCGCTGGAATGTTCATGATCCAGCAGTATTTCCGTTTTTCTCACGGTATCGGCACCGTTGCATTCTCCATAGGCTACATTCAGATCGGCCGATGAAGAAATGCGATAGTTTTCCACGGTTTCGATCTTTTCCTTTGCATCGTTCCAGAAAAGGATGCTGCAGTTGTGCTGGATATCGGCATCGCTGTTTATCCTTCTGGCTCTTTCGATCCTGAGGAACAGTTCCGTATCGGCTTTGGTATCGATCCGGATATCGATATCATGATCCGCATCGATCGTCAGGTTCCGGTAAACGCCTGTCAGTTCGATGACCGTATCGTCGTTTATCCGCATCATTTCTGACCTTTCATCGTTTCGGCAACGGCGCAGTTTCCTAATGACACGCGCGTGAACCCCGGCGTTTCTTCCGTTTCCTTCTCGATATTCAGTTCTTTATAGATCCAGTCGTAGCCTTCTTTGTCGATCCTGTCATAAAGATCGGCATTCCCCGACATGACGATCTTTCCATTGACCAGCACATGGGTAAACGTCGGCTTGACCAGTTCCAGGAATCTTTCATAATGGGAAACGATGACGATCGCCATATTCGTTTCCTCCTGAATCTTACGGATCGCATCGGCGACCAGTTTGATCGCATCGACATCCAGACCGCTGTCGATCTCATCCAGCATCGCCAGCGATGGCTTCAGCATTTCCAGCTGAACGATCTCGTTCCGTTTCTTTTCTCCACCGGAAAACCCTTCATTGACGAAACGGTGCGCCAGATCCTCTGACATCTGCAGATCATTG
The DNA here is from genome assembly GCA_902796525.1 of uncultured Erysipelotrichaceae bacterium. Taxonomy (GTDB): domain Bacteria; phylum Bacillota_I; class Bacilli_A; order Erysipelotrichales; family Erysipelotrichaceae; genus Colivicinus. The sequence goes on from CADBPB010000136.1 coordinate 10,967, forward strand.
ATGGTTTTTTCCATCGTCTTTATAAATTCAAACAATGAGATCGGTTTCTCTCTTCGCACATTGATAGCCGCCCTCAGGAAATCGCTGTTTGTGACACCGGAAATCTCCTGGGGATACTGCATGCCCAGGAAAATGCCCGCTTTGCTTCGTTCATTGACCGGAAGGCTCAGAATATCCTGGCCGTCGTACAGGATCGAACCATGGTCGACATGATAGGAAGGATCTCCCATGATCGCCGCCAGCAGCGTCGATTTCCCGTTGCCGTTAGGGCCCATCAAGGCATGGATCTCTCCTTCATTCACTTCCAGATCGATCCCTTTCAGGATCTGTTTATCTTCTACGGATACGAATAGATCTTTGATTTCTAATTTTTTCATATGCTTCACCCACATAAACTATTATAGTCGTTTTCAATTTTAATGTTTCCAATATTATCCTAATTATTCATTCACAAAATCTGAATTTTCGCTGAATTACGCTTCTTTCGGTTTGTATTGTGCTAAACAAAATAATATAATAAATAACGTTTGGAGGTTTTTATGGATAAAAAAGAACTGATCAAGAAATATTGGTTCATCGGTCTGATCGCTGTTCTGCTGATCGCCTTCATCGGTTATTATTCCTATGATGCATACAAGAACCGCGATGTCGTCATCAAGAACAGACAGATCGATGGGAAATATGTAGCTTACACGATCGATGATGAGCCCGTCTATGCGGATGATCTCTATGCAAGTCTCTATAAAGACGGCGGCGCTTCACAGGCGATCGTGGCTTTTGAGAGATCGATTTTCGATGCCGCTTATGAAACGACGGATGAGATGAAAAGCAAAGCAGCCAATAATGCTGCAAGCATCCTGTCTTATTATTCGCAGGATTATCTCGTCGAACAGCTGAAAGCGATGGGCTATGTGAACGGGATCGAAGATCTGACGCAGTATTACATCGATTCGGAAAAACAGGAACTGTTGCTGAAAGACTGCATCCTGAATCATCAGGACGAATACCTGAAAGACAGCGTCGGTACCAACGGACGTCTGATCTATCACATCCTGGTAAAATGCGATGTCGAGCCGATCTATGATGAAGAAGACAATATCATCGGTTATAATGCAGTTCCTACCGAGGAACAGACAGATAAGCTGAATTCGATCCTGTCGGAACTGGCTGCCGGAGAAAACAGCTTCGAATATGTAGCATATACGTATTCCGAAGACGGTTCTTCTTCCAGCGGCGGTTATATCGGCGCGATCAACGAAGAGAATCGCCAGAATTACGACCAGTTTTTCGCCGATGCCGCAATGGCGCTCGCCGATGGCGAAGTATCTGATCCAGTCGTCTCTCAGTTCGGGTATCATATCATCAAAAATATGGGTTCCGTTCCGGAAGAAATGCTGAACGACTATAATTTCGTCAACAGTATTCAAAGCAATCATTCCGATCTGTCGATCAAAGCGATCATGGAAAAAGCGACAGAGCTTGGTTTCGAAATCAAGGATGAAGAACTCAAGTCGCTGATCGATCAGGAAATGGGAAGCGAGGAGTAATCATATGAAAAAGATAATCATCATTCTCTTCAGTCTGCTGCTTATCGCAGGTTGTACAAACAGTAATTCTTATTCATCGTTAAGCGATGGCAAAGATGTGATCTTCAGCGGATCAAACAAATCTTATACGAAAGACGATCTTTATAAATCGTTAAAGGTTTCTTCCGTCGATGCGATCGTCAATGACATCTTGAAAAATATCGCCTTGAAATATGTCGATGACATGTCCGAGATCGAGAAAGAAGCCGATGATGTGATCGCCGAATACACCGAAATGGGTTATGAAGCCTATATCATCACATATTACGGCTCGATGGAAGCATTCAGAGAGACCTATATCACCAATATGCTTCTGAATGAGCTCGCAAAAGAATATGTCACCGAAAAATATGATGAGCTCGTCGCAGAAGACAAGCCGGTCAAGATGCAGGTCGCTTCCTTCAACACCCTGGAAGAAGCGCAGCAGTGTATCGATGAATACAGCAACGGTTCTTCCTTTGATATGGCCGCTCTTAACAGCAATTCCAACGAAGCGCCTCAGAGCAGCATCTATACCGATGATGACACTACCCTGGTATACGAAGTCAAAGAATACCTGAATTCAACGGATTCTACCGGTCTTTCCAGCATCATCATTTATGCAACGACAACGACGGACGACGAAGGAAACGATGTCGAACAAGCAACCTACTACGTCCTGAATATCGAAAGCCGCGATGCCGCCGAATTCAAAGACGAATACATCGAAACAGCAGCGGCGACCGCTTCTTCCGATGCAGTGAAAGAGTATTTCCTGAACAAGCATCAGATCAGGTTCTTTGATCAGGATCTCTATGATCTGGTCACTTCGCAATACGAGGGTCTCAAATAATGTGCCTGTTTTGTAAAATTATTACCGGTGAGATCCCGAGCGCAAAAGTCTACGAAGATGACGAAACGCTGGCGATCCTTGATATCGCGCAGACAACAAAGGGCCATACCTTAGTCATGCCTAAGAAACACTATGCAAATATGCTGGAGATGCCTGAAGAAGAATTCAAAAATCTCATGGCAAAAGCGCAGTTGCTGGCGAATCAGATCGTCAGAAATATGGGCGCCAATGGTATCAATGTTCTGATCAATACCAATGAAACTGCCGGACAGACAATCCCGCATGTCCATGTGCACCTGATTCCCCGTTACGATGAAAATGACGGCATTCAGATAAGTTTCAGCGAAAACCACCTTGATCTGGCGGAAATCGCATCACAGATCAATAAAAACTGAGCAAATGCTCAGTTTTCTTTCGGTTTGATCCGGATCCGTTCGATCGATGCCGGCCGTTTGGTCATTTCGTCGATTTCGATCCCAACGGCACAGAAGATCGCCGGACCTTCCGCGATCGTATACGTGCTTGGGTTCTTGCGGATATAGGCTTCGATCGTTTCTTCGATGCCTCTGCCGATGATGGAATGGTAAGCGCCGCACATTCCTACATCGGAAATGAACGCGCAGTCTCCGATCATATCCGCATCGGCGGTCTGCACATGGGTATGCGTTCCCAGAACGATCTTGGCTTTCTCTTTAAAGTATTCCAGAAACAGACGTTTCTCTGAAGTCGCTTCTCCATGGAAATCGACCATATAGAAGTCGATCTTTTCTTTTTCGGTTTCTTCCAGAATCTTTTCAAATGCAGGATACGGCTCCATGTTGCTTTCGCTCATAAAAGCCGATCCAAGGATGTTACAAAGACAGATGGAGATCCCTTTACAGCCGATGATCTTGTAATAGTTGTCCGTCGTACGTTTTTCATGATTGTAAGGAACGATCAGCCGGTCCATCTCGGACATATGCTCGTTGATCATCTGCTTGGAATATGTATGATTCCCCATCGTCATATAGTCGATCCCGAAAGACCTGAGCTGCTGGTAGATCTTAAGGGTAATGCCCTTTCCGTGTGCCGAGTTCTCGGCGTTCGCAATGACGAGGTCGTACTCTTCCCTTATAGAAGACAAAGTGGAAGAAACGATGTCTCTTCCACTTTTTCCTACGATATCTCCGATAAATAACAGTTTCATTTATCTGGCCGTTTCGCTGGCCCTAGTTTCACGGATGACCGTGACCTTGATCTGTCCGGGATATGTCAGTTCGTTTTCAATGCGTTCCTTGATATCGCGAGCGATCAAAGTGCACTTGTTGTCATCGACTTTTTCCGGAACGACCATGACTCTTACTTCACGACCTGCCTGGATCGCATAGGCTTTTTCGACGCCATCGAAATCATTGGCGATCTTTTCCAGAGCTTCCAGACGGCTGATATAGTTTTCGATGCCTTCATAACGGGCACCCGGTCTTGCAGCCGACAGCGTATCGGCGGCGGCAACCAGGATCGAGATCAGGTTGTCTGCCTGAACATCGCCATGATGCGATTCGATCGCATTGATGACTTCGTGTCTCTCATGGTATTTTTTCGCCAGTTTCGCACCTAATTCGACATGTGTTCCTTCCTGTTCGAAGTCGACGGCCTTGCCGATGTCATGCAGCAACCCTGCTCGTTTCGCCAGGTTCTGATTCAGACCCAGTTCGGCAGCCATCATCCCCGCCAGAGAAGCGACTTCCATCGAATGTTCAAGTCCGTTCTGTCCGTAAGAATAACGGTAGCGCATGCGGCCGATCAGCTTGACAAGTTCTTTGTCCATCTTGCCGATCTGCAGACGGAAGCAGGCATCTTCGCCGAACTTCTGAATGTTGTCGTTCATTTCTTTGGTCGTCTTGTTGACCACATCTTCGATCCTTCCGGGCTGGATACGTCCGTCGCGGATCAGCGTTTCCAGAGACAATCTGGCGATCTCTCTTCGGATCGGATCGAAACAGGATACCGTGATCGCTTCCGGCGTATCATCGATGATCAGGTCGACGCCTGTCGCCTGCTCGATGGCTCGGATATTACGTCCTTCACGGCCGATGATCCTGCCCTTCATTTCTTCCGAAGGAAGGCTTACGACGGAAATCGTACGATCCAATGATTCTTCCTGAGAATAACGCTGAATGGCAGTCGCGATGATCTCGCGGGCATTCTCGCGTGCTTTCTCTCTGGCTTCTTCTTCCTGCTCTCTGATATAAGCAGCGACTTCATCGGAAATCTTGTTTTCGACGACTTCCATCAGTTCTCTTTTGGCTTCTTCCGCGCTCATGTTGGAAACGCGCTCCAAAAGAACGATCTGTCCATCGATCCGCGCTTGCAGATCTTCTTCCATTTTATCTAGTTGAGCAGCTTTTTCTTCTGCTTTTCTTAGCTTATCATCTAATTTCCGCTCTTTTTGCGTCAGGTTTTCATCACGGTAATTCAGCGAATCTTCACGTCTCTGCAGCTTGCTTTCCTGCTCGATGATCTCGCCCTTCTTTTCCTTGATTTCCTTTTCCGCTTGCAGTTTTAAATCGTAGACCTGTGTCTTACCATCTAAAACCGCCTGTTTTACAGTGTTTTTAGCTTGATTATTTGCATCTTCTAAGATTTTCTCGGCTTCTTTTCTGGCATTCTTTCCTATCAGAATGTAATACAGGAATACCAGCAAAGCGCCGAAAACGATACCTAGTAAAATGGAAGGTACGTCAAGTTTCATATCTATACCTCCATTAAATCAACACAATAAAGTAGGGAAAACCCCTTATAATTGTATAATATTCGCACTATTTTCACAATATCCCTGCTGCTTATTGTACAATTTTGTCATGTACAGACTGATAGCGACCGACCTTGATCAGACTCTGCTGAACGTCCGTCACAAAGTATCCGAAGCGGATGTCAGAACGATCAGACAGCTGGATGACATCTTTTTCGTTCTTGCTTCGGGTCGCGGTTTCGACTCTCTTCAGGGCACTTTGAAAGAGATCGGCCTATTTAACAGAAAAAACAGTTACGTTATTTCCTATAACGGATCGGTCATTACGGAAAACAAAGGCAACAAGGTCATTTTCAGCAGGTATATGCATTATGAAGATCTGGAAAAACTGGCTGCGATCGGTCTGGAGAAAGATCTGTGCATACACATCTATACGACGGATGATGTCTATATCTATAAGATCTATCCGAAAGAGACCGCTTATCTGAAAGGCCATATGGATTACACGCTCATCGATGAAATCTCTTCCTCTTTTTTCAAAGAGAAACAGATCATCAAGTTTCTTTTTGCCGATGAGGATTTCGGTTTTCTTCAACGTTTTCGTAAAGAGCTGGACTTGGAAGATGAGTATGAGATCACCCTTTCTTCGAATCACTATCTTGAATTCAACGCAAAAGGCGTCAATAAAGGCCAGGCATTGAAAATACTATGCGAACGGCTAGGCATCGACATCCGGGACACGATCGCCGTCGGAGACAGCATCAACGATCTAAGCATGCTGCGGATGGCAGGACTGTCGATCGCGGTAGCGAATGCTTCGGAAGATATAAAAAAAGATTGTGATGTCGTACTTGAGGCAGATCACAATCATTCTCCTATAACGGAAATCGTTTCGAAATATCTTTAACGATCAGGCTTCGGCCTGGTCTTTGCTATACATCTTTTCTTTTATCTGTTCCGTGATCTTGGCATCGATCTCGGGATTCGCTTTCAGGTAAGCCCGAACGGATTCCGAACCCTGGCCGATCTTTTCGCCATTGTACGAATACCAGGAACCGGATTTTTCGATGATTCCCATATCCGTACCGAGATTGACGATCTCAGAAAGATGAGAGATGCCTTCGCCATAATAGATCTCGACCTGACAGGTCTTGAAAGGCGGAGCGACTTTATTTTTAGCGACCTTGACATTTACCTTGTTTCCTATGACTTCCTGTCCGTCCTTGATCGCTTCGGATTTACGCACTTCCAGACGAATCGTCGAATAGAACTTCAAGGCGCGTCCGCCGGTCGTAGTTTCGGGATTCCCGAACATGACGCCGACTTTTTCACGAAGCTGGTTGATAAAGATCGTCGTGCAGCCGTGGGCATTCATCGCGCCTGCCAGTTTGCGCATCGCCTTGGACATCAGACGGGCATGAAGACCGATATTGGAATCTCCCATTTCGCCATCCAGTTCCGCCTGAGGCACCAGAGCGGCAACCGAGTCGACGACCACCAGGTCGATCGCTCCCGACTTGATCAGGACTTCGGCGATTTCCAGCGCCTGTTCACCGGAATCCGGCTGGGAAAGGACCAGTTCATCGACATCCACGCCTAATGCTTTGGCATAGCGCGGATCGATTGCATGTTCGGCATCGATAAAGGCGGCTTTGCCTCCGTTTTTCTGACATTCCGCGATGCATTGCAGCGCTAAAGTAGTCTTACCGGAAGATTCGGGACCATAGATCTCGACGATCCTTCCTCTGGGAAGTCCGCCTACGCCTAACGCATAGTCGATTGCCAGCGAACCAGTCGAAATAGCATCGACATCCACGTTGGCATGCTCGCCAAGTTTCATGATCGAACCTTTGCCATATTGTTTTTCAATGGTCTTCAGCGCTTCATTCAGCAGCTGTTCCTTCTTTTCCGCGCTGATATCCTGTATTTCATCCTCTTTTTTAGCCATAACGAGATTCCCTCCTATACATTATTCACAGCAATCTTCCGGATTCCTACATCGATTCGAAAATGTACGGTTTTACCTGCATGAAATAGGAATAACCGCCTGCCAGAGAGATAAACGAAGTAAACCAGATCATGATCTCGCTTACCGGCAGATACCAGATTTCAAAAGGAAGATTATTCAGAAGAATCAGAATGATCGAAAACATCTGCAATACCGTTTTCAGTTTGCCCAGCAATCCCGCAGATACGACGATTCCCCTCTGCGCCGCGATCATCCGGCAGCCGTCGACGACGATATCCCTGAGGATCATGATGATGCAGCAGACCAGCGGGATCATATGCTTGTAAGACAGAATCAGCAGCATCATATTGACCAGGAGCTTATCGGCGATCGGATCGGCGAACTTTCCAAACGTCGTCACCATATTTCTGGACCGGGCGATATTCCCGTCAAAATAATCGGTGATCGACGCGATCGCAAAGATCGCCAGAACGATCAGATTCAGATAAGGAAGCGTAATATTTCCAACCATGAAATAACCCAGATGGATATTGAACTGATCATAAGGAAAAAGCCATACCAATGCCAGGATCGGTACAAGCAGTATGCGGAATAATGTCAGTTTATTTGGTAGATTCATACAATCATTCTAACACAATTATTATGCACCACAAATCTCATTTTGACAAGAATTTATTTCTAGTAGCTCATGAAACGCATAAGAAAAACCACTTGCGTGGTTTGATCAAATAACATTCAATAAGCCATGTTCTGTACTGGACAATCATTTATCTGCACCAAGGTGCCTCGCAAATCGTTTCATTTCACTATTGCAAGTTCCCCTACCAAAATTTGGGTTTCTCGCTTATGGGGTTTATCACGTTCCACTCTTACATTTCTATAAGACTCGTCTCTTTGACACTTTTACAGGCTCCATCCGTGGATCGCTCTTTAGGACTTTTGCCAGCCGTCAGCCGAAACTGCCCAAGCTTATCGTTTCACTTGGCATAAACACTACATCCGTCGCAGGATGTGCGAGCATGGACTTTCCTCTGAAATTCAGCGATTGTCTGAATGTTATTTGTTGTATACGATCTCTTCGAGTCTGGATACTCTCTTTAAAAGATCTACAGAACTGTAGGAAGTCGTAGAAGACAGATCGAAGACCATCTTCTTGCTTTCGAGCTCGATATTCTTCGAAGTCAGTTCTTTGACTTTTTCCTGTAATGTAGATACGGTATCCAGCAACTGCTGCACGTTTGCTTCCATGATCTGGTAATCGTCTAGAACGGTATCCAGAAAAGCATCAACTTCAGCAGGATCATAGCCCTTGAAATCGACGTTAAACTGTTTGTTAAGGATTTCCTCCGGTGTTAAATTCAGTTTTTCCATATCCATCTCCTGTTTCAATATAATAATACAAAAAATATTTACATTCAAGCAAACTGGTAATCAGTACACAGTTATTATATAATATTTAAAGGTGAAAAGATGAAGTATCCTAACAGCAACAGAGTTTATGTCAAACCGAAAGAAACGACCTCCAACCGGGGCATGTCTCTGGAAGAAGACATAAACACAAGCAACCGCTACTATCTCGCGCACGAGATGGCGGTCGTCCATAAGAAACCGACTCCGGTCACGATCGTGAAAGTCGATTATCCGAAACGGAGCGCTGCCAGGATCACGGAAGCCTATTTCAAGGTTCCTTCGACGACCGACTACAACGGGATATATTTGGGGAAATATATCGACTTCGAAGCGAAGGAATGCGAGTCCCGGACTTCATTCCCTTTCTCATCGATTCATCCGCATCAGATCAGACATCTCAAGGATGTTCTGCGGCACGGGGCAATAGCCTTTATTATATTAAGAATGACTTCTTATGATAAAGACTTTCTAATTAGAGCAGATGATTTCATTGATTTCCATGATTCAGGCGCAAGGAGATCTCTTCCTTATGACTGGATCGAAGAAAAAGGGTTTTTGATTCAGCGAAACTATCAGAGACCCTGCGACTATCTTGCGACATTAAAAGAAGTCTTTGACTTATAGGAGGCTTATGAGTACGAAAAAGAAAGCAAAAAGAAAGATCAACGCCGTCAATCTCTGGGCGGTGATCGTATCGATGGTTGCGGTCATGGCGATGATCGGACTGATCCTAGGCATCGTTTTTCTCATGCTGATGCTCAAGGATAAACCGAACCTGAATATGGCAGATTTCGAACAGGCAGAATCATCGGTCATCTATGACAGCAGAGGCGACGAGATCGCCAATCTTGGCACGGTCATCCGGCAGAATGTCGAATACGACGAGATTCCCAACTGTGTCGTCGATGCTTTTGTTGCGATCGAAGACTCCCGTTTCTTCGAACATAACGGCTTCGATGTTCCGCGTTTTACGAAAGCCATGCTGGAGAATATCCGTACTCTATCCTTCGGCCAGGGCGGTTCTACGTTCACGATGCAGCTGGTCAAGAACACCTATTTCGTCAATGACGATACCGGCGAACAGGCGGCCCGCAGCGGTATCAGCGGCGTCCGGCGTAAAGTCCAGGAGATCGCTTTGGCGATGGAACTGGAAAACTATCGCAGCAAGCAGGATATTTTCGTATCCTATATCAATAAACTGAATTTCGGCGGTTCCAATATCCGCGGCATCCAGAAAGCGGCCCAGTACTACTTCGGCAAGGACATCAGCGAATGCAACCTGGTGGAAGGCGCCCTTCTCGCCGGCGTCATCAATGCCCCCGCCTGGTACAATCCTTTCTACAATCTGGAGGATTCTCAGGATCGTATCATCGAGGTTCTTTACCAGATGTATCATCACGGATATATCACCAAAGCGGAATATGATCTGGCCAAGACGGTGCGTATCGAAGATCTGCTGAAAGACCCATACAGTTCCAAAGGCGATGGCGAAGGCATCCCTTATCAGGCATATATCGATGCCGTCGTATCCGAAGTCATCGATCTCACCGGTCTTGATCCGTATACGACGACGATGCATATCTATACGCATATGATCAAAGGCATCCAGGAACAGATGGACGATATCCAAGCCGGCAATTTTGAAGATGACTATCTGTACTATCCGGATCCTTATTTCGAAGTCGCTTCTGTCTGCATCGAAAACAGCACCGGAAAAGTCGTCGGCATTTTAGGCGGAAGAAACTACGCCAATGGCGGACAGCTGCTGCTGAACCATGCGACAGAACAGTATAAGCAGCCGGGCTCATCGATCAAACCGATCCTGGACTACGCTCTGGCGTTTGAAAACCTCGGCTGGGCGACCGATCACGTCCTGTGCGACCGCCCGATGTGGCTCGATGCCAGCAACAGTATCGTCGTCTATAACGATTCAGGAACCTATGTGGGCGATGTCACATTGAAACAGGCATTGGGGCAGTCCATCAACACCTGTGCGATACAGACGCTGCAGAATGTCTTAAATGAAAAGAAATATGAATACGTGGTCAACTATACGCAATCCCTTGGCTATGATTTCAACCTGGATGATTTCAATGTCCAGTATGCGGTCGGCGGTTCCACCTGCGAGGTCAGCCCCTATCAGCATGCCAGCGCATATACCGCGATCATGAACTATGGCGTCTACAATAAGCCTCATACCGTCGAAAGGATCGAATTTGTTAATGGCAAATCGCCGATCACGCCAAACTATGAATCAACACAGGTCATTTCGGAAGCGGCGGCATATCTGACGACCGAACTTATGAAATCCAATGTTGCCGATTACGGCGGCACTTACAACTATGTCAAATCTACGGACTATACCGTTTACGGAAAAACCGGTACGACCGATTACGGCACTTCCGGAAAAGATTTCGGCATCCCTTCCGGCGCGATCAAAGACGGATGGCTCGTTGCCGCAACCAGCGAATATACGACAGCGACATGGGTCGGTTATGAAAAAGCCGTCTCCGGACAGCAGTCCTATATCTTAAAGGATTACTATTATAATGACCGCCCGCAAGGCAAGATCGCTCATCTGATCCTTGAAGCGGCATACGAATATGGCAATACGAAACCGGGCGAGCTCAGCAAGCCTTCGGATGTCACATCGATCACGCATATCATCGGAACCTGGCCGTATGCGGCGTATCAGGAAGATATGGATCCTTCTTTAAGAACGACCGGACTAATCAAATCGGATTCCGTGAAACTGGTCAATCTCCCTGCACCGACGATCGAAAATATTTCGGATGATTTCCATGTCGATCTCGGTGACAATGGCGACCTTACGATCCAATGGCCGAAGTATCCTGATGAAACCCGTCTGGAAGAAGCCAGCGATACGAAAGACATTTCATTAAAGGGTTCATCAGGCGAAGTCATCGTTGCCGCTTCAGGCACATGCCTCTTCGATTATACGAAGCTCTACGGTCCGATCCGCTATATGGCTGACGTTGTCGTAAGCGGAAGCCAGAACTATCAGGAACATATCGTTTCTAAAGAGAGAGACTATCCGGCAAAGAAACTCAACCTCAATCCCGGTGATACAGTCCGGATCGACCTGTATTACGGTTATGAAAAAGGCAGTACCGTTTCCAATAAAGTCACTTACGAGAAGAAAGCCGATATTTCATTTACCGTTCCTAGGAGAAACGCCACCAGAAAAGAATTGGAGGATTGGGCAAACAGATACAGCTTTATCACTTTCCAAGTCGAAGAAACCTATAATATACCGGAACCTTGCTGGAACTTCGGTGATGGAAACAGTTTAATCGAATCAGGTACAACGATCCATGTTACCAGCGCAAGTGAACACTACATTCTTACTTATTATGTAAGTAAGGAACATACATTGACCCTTCCTATTACTTTAAGCGGAGATAATAAGTCATTCAGCGTCACTGCCAGTTATGACGATGACAGCGAATTCGTCGGTTGGAGCTACAATGATACCGATGGGCTGATTTTCTCGGAAGAAGGCAACAAACTGACCGTAAAGATCATGGAAGGCTACGAGGAAACTCTTGAAGGCAAATCTGTCACAGTCAAGGGCAAAACAGATAATAAAAATGCTGAAGTGACATTAACGATCCTGGGCGGCGTATTCGTTCAGTAAATCATCCTGACTG
>CADBPB010000137.1 GCA_902796525.1 uncultured Erysipelotrichaceae bacterium
TGCCGCCTGATAAAGAAGCTGTCAACGCTTCGGGAGCGGGAGATGCCTTGATGGCAGCCATCATCTATGCGCAAGTCCGAAAGATGGATCTGGAGAGCGCTCTGGATCTGGGCATGGCCGCCGGGATCGCGGCGATCCGCAGCGAAAAAACGATCAACGAACAGATGTCGATCGGACTTCTGGATGCGATCCTGAAAGAAAAAAGACAATAAAAGACATTTCACACGTAACGAGGAGGTTTCGGAAATGGATACGATAAAAGATTTTAAAGATCAAAGCGGTCACGTACTGGCTCATGCGGCGATTCCCGATGACTATACGATCGGCGGAGGACTGGTCGATGGCTTCCAGCATGAGAGCGTTCCTTTCTTCATCACGGTACACGCGGTCAATCCCAAGACGAATGTGATCATGTATGCCCTGAGCGATGAAAAATATACGACCTACAAGAACCAGATGCTGAAGATGACCCTGAAATCGATGGCGGACGTCAAATGGAATTCGATTCGGGATTTCGTGGAACCGGAAGTGTATCTGAATTCGTTTGCGAAAGCACTGTCGCAGATGAAAGAACTGACGCCGATCGGCGAAGCGCCTCTGCCCAGCCTTTGCGGACAGAACCAGAATCAGACCTATAACGATTTCATGGTTTTTTACAACGACGCCTTCCAGCGAGATGCCTCTTTCGGTACGCCGACGAAAGCCAACAATATCCTGGTGAAATCCTTCATGCGCCGATATGACGGCATCGCGCAGAGCGGCGCGGAATGTTCGGTCATTGCGGGCATGGATTACAATGGGATCGAATACTACAGCACCGCATCGATGCTGAGCGTGATCAATCCTCTGGCCGGTCTTCTCGGTTCGGCGATCAAGAATCAGCAGGCAACGAAGAGTTCGGACAAGCTGGGAGAAGGCACGCCGTGCGATGCGATCGACTGGGGCGCCAGAAACAAGTTCCTGCTGGTCTGCCCGAAAGAATATGAGCAGCAGGCGTTCCAGGATTTCATGGAATTCGTAGGAACGTTCCATATGGATCAGAATCTGCGCCAGCGCTTCTATGAACTGATTTCCCAGAGGATACAGATGCGCATGCAGGAGACGATGCGTTTCCAGAGCATGGCGCAGCAGTCCATGATCAACCTGCAGAGATCGCAGCAGCAGCTGACCCAGACTCTGGCGGCCAACAGCAGAGCCATGTCGGATGGCATCATGGACTCCTGGAACAAGAAAATGGCTTCGGATTCGCGCATTTCTCAGGCACGCAGCGAAGCGATCATGGGCGTCAATACCTATACGAATACCTATGGACAGGATGTACAGGTGGGTGTCAGCGCGGACCATGTCTATCAGAACCAGTATGGCGATGTCTATGGCGTATCGGGCACCGCACCGGATCAGGAAACATTGAACGATCTGAATTGGACGGAAATATATAAGAAATAGGAAAGGATAGAAAATGAACTACAAAGATTACTTATCGATTACCCCGGAAATTGAAGAAGCATTGAAAGAAGGAAAACCGATCGTTGCCCTGGAATCGACCATCTTATCCCATGGCATGCCTTATCCGGAAAACCGGGAGTTTGCGGGCAAAGTGGAAGAGATCATCCGAAGCAAAGGCGCGATTCCCGCCACGACGGCGATCATCGGCGGCAAGCTGAAAGTTGGTCTGAGCGAGGATGAGCTCGAACTCATGTGCAGAGCCGAAAATATCGCAAAAGCCTCCCGAAGAGATGTCCCTGTCTATCTGGTGACCGGACAGACGGCAGCGACGACCGTAGCCACGACGATGCTGATCGCGGATATGGCTGGCATCCGTGTCTTTGCAACAGGCGGCATCGGCGGCGTCCACAGAGGCGCGCAGGAGACGATGGATATCTCTGCCGACCTGCAGGAATTTGCCAACACAAAAGTCTGCGTCGTCTCGGCAGGCTGCAAATCGATCCTGGACATCGGTCTGACTCTGGAATATCTGGAAACCTTCGGCGTTCCGGTACTGGGCTACCAGACTTCGGAATTCCCGGCATTCTATACCAGAACATCCGGCTTCGGTGTCGATCATGAGGCCAAGGACGCGGCAGAAGTCGCGCAGATCCTTAAGACCAAATGGGATCTCGGACTCAAGGGCGGCGTTGTCGTCGCAAACCCGATTCCGGAAGAATACTCCATGGATCACAAGGTCATCGATAAGGCCATCGACCAGGCGATCGAAATGGCAAAAGAAAAAGGCATCCGCGGCAAAGGAACGACGCCGTTCCTTCTCGCGACGATCAAAGACATTACCGGCGGCGATTCTCTTGCCAGCAATCTCCAGCTGGCCTACAACAATGCCAGGGTAGCGGCGGAAATCGCGATCGAATTCGCAAAGCTGTAATGAATGAACGATGATCTGAGGATCATCGTTTTCATTTCTATACTGCCAAAATGATAGAATCATAGTGAGGAAAACAGTATGAAAAAACCAATCATCGGCATTCCAAGCAAAGAACCTTTCCCTGATCAGGATGATCTCTGGCATCGGATGGAGATCGTCGACGAGTTGCGCTATCTGGTCACGGAAAACGGAGGTATCACGATCATGCTTCTGCCTACGGAACGGACGATGGATTTCAATAAGTCCGATTGCGGAGACGATACCGTGCTGACGGAAGAAGAGATCGCCGATCTGCATCGCCAGGTGGATCTTTGCGATGGCATCATTCTGCAGGGAGGCCTGTACAGCTGTTCCTATGAAGTCGAGATCGCCCGCTATGCTTTGGCGAAAGATCTGCCGCTGCTGGGCATCTGTGCCGGCTTCAACAACATCCTTCGCGCCTTGGGCTCCAATGTCTACGAAGATGCGACAGGAAGCCACAATCATTACAGCAGGGAATACCGCCATCCGATCAGCATCCTGAAGGATACGAAACTCTATGAACTCATCGGTCAGGAAGAATATCCGGTCAACAGCATGCATACGATGATGGCGACAAAGGATCAGGTAGAAGCATATGCGCGGATCTGCGCATACGACCGGGACGGGCACGTGGAATCGTTCGATGTGCCGGGAAAGAAATTCGTCCTGGCTGTAAAGTGGCATCCGGAACTGATGATGGAAGAAGAATATACGAAGAGACTGTTCAAGACATTTATCGATGTCTGCGGGACAGATCAGCGATAGAAAGAGGAAGAATTATGGCACAGCATGAAATCACCAAGAAACATCCTTTGCTGGATGAAAAAGGTCATCTGATCGAGACCGGTTACGCGAAACGCCTGATCCTGGACTATGACCGCAGAAGCATCAAAGCCCATCCCACCAGGATCAAAGAGTGGGACTACTATCTGGTATACAATCCGAATTATGCGATCTGTCTCACGGTCGATGACAATTCCTACATGGCACTGGATTCCATATCGTTCATCGATTTCAAGAACAAATGGGAGCATACCAATTCGCCCATGAAGATCTGGACCATGGGCAAGCGCCAGTTCCCTGCTTCCTCGGAATCAGGCGATGTCAGAGGCGATGGCAAGGATTACTGCATCGAGTTCCTGAATGACGGAAATAAGAGGATCCTGAATTTCCGGATGGACAGCTTCATGGATGGCAAAGCCATCGAGGGTTCCATCACGCTGCATGATCCTCATGATGAATCCATGGTGATCGTCACGCCTTACAAAGAAAGCAAGGTCCATTTCTACTATAACCAGAAGATCAACTGCATGCCTGCGGAAGGCTGCTTCCGTTTCGATGGCAAGGAATACCGCTTCGATCCGAAAGACAGTTTCGGCACCTTGGACTGGGGCAGAGGCGTCTGGACCTACAAAAACACCTGGTACTGGGGCTCGGCTTCCGGCCTTGCGGATGGACATCGCTTCGGTTTCAATATCGGCTATGGCTTCGGGGATACCAGCAATGCATCCGAAAACATGCTGTTCTACGACGGAAAAGCGCATAAGCTGTCCCAGGTCGTCTTCCATATCCCGATGAAAGACGGCAAAGACGATTTCCTTTCTCCATGGACCTTCACATCGGATGACGACCGTTTCGAGATGGATTTCCTGCCGATCCTCGACCGTGCCGCCAATACGGATTTCATCATCCTCGGTTCCAACCAGCATCAGGTCTTCGGACGTTTTACCGGTACCGCGATCCTGGATGACGGCAAAAAGATTCAAATCAAAGATTTCCTCGGTTTTGCGGAAAAAGTCAGCAACAAGTGGTGATCCGCCTTACATCGATGATTCGCAAAGATCTTCCTCAGGGAAGATCTTTTTGTCTGTTTTCTCTGCCGTGCTTTTAAGATAAAATAAAGTTATAAATCAATATCGGAGGTTCTCATGGATAAAAAAACCTTGCTTATCATCTGTATCGCTGTCATCGTTGTTTTTGAAGTACTCAGAAGAGTGCTGATCAACTCCATTTCAAACAGGCTTACGCGCTATCTGATGCAAGGAGATTTCAAAGCGTTCGATGCGCTTTCAGAGCAGTTCCTTACCCGCTATCTGATTCCTGTGTTCAATCTGGACTTCATGAAGATGAACTCCTATCTTGCCAGGGGAGATGAAGAGAATACAAACAAGATTTTCGAACATTTCGATCAGTGCCGTCTGAACAGGGCTCAGAAATATGCAGTCGCTTCCAATGCGTTCTATTACTATCTGAGCATGGAAGAGGATGAAAAGTGCCGGAAGTACTATCAGACATTGAAAGAAAATGATGCCGCGAATAAGGAAACGGAAATGGCCGATTGGCTGTATGATGCCTATGTCGAAGGAGGCTGCCGCTATCTGGATCGGATCCTGGAAGTATATGGAAACGCCCAGGAGAAAGCGAAACCGCAGCTGGAAGCTCTGCTGGCGCGAAACTATGAGAACAAGGGCGATAAGAAGAATGCGAATCTCTACAACAAGAAACTGAAACAGTATGCCGAAGAACTGGATAAGAAACTGACGGAACAGGGAGGCAAATAAGATGTGGAATAGTTTCAATACTGCTGATTATAACGGCATGAAAGCCGAAACCGTCACGATCCCCGGTCACAACGGGGATATGATCCATGCCTACTATGCGAAAACGCTGGTTCCCGGGAAGCATCCCGATCTGGTGCTGATCCCGCATATGCCGGGCTGGGACGAATGGTGCAGGGAAACCTCGAGACGTTTCTGCGAACATGGCTACAATGTCCTGTGTCCGGATATCTACAGCCGCTATGGGACGGGGACTCCGGTCGAAGTATCGACCCGCATGAGAGAAGAAGGCGGCGTCAGCGATGCGTCGGTCATGGGCGATGTCAAGGCTTCCATGGATTTCCTGAAGGAGCAGGACAACAGCAACGACAAAGCCGGCGTCATCGGCATGTGCTCGGGCGGACGTCACACCTTCCTGGCTGCCTGCACGCTGGATGGCATCGATGCTGCGGTAGACTGCTGGGGCGGAGGCGTCATCATGGAAGAGGAACAGCTCTCGGAAAGCAGACCGCAGTCGCCCATCGAACTGGCTGAGAATCTGAACTGCCCTCTGCTGGGGATCTTCGGCAACGACGACAGACACCCGGATACCGAAGAAGTCGACAGGACCGAGGAAGTCCTGAAGACGCTGAATAAAGACTATGAGTTCCATCGCTATGACGGAGCGGGACACGGCATCTGGTACTACGACAAACCGATGTACCGGCAGGAACAGGCCATGGATTCTTTCAATGTCGTACTCGACTTTTTTGACCGGCATCTGAAATGACCAGACCCTATGTGCTGATGGTGAAAACCGCAGGATCGCTTTGCAACATGCATTGCGATTACTGCTACTATATCGATAAGCAGCAGAAGCGGTTCATGGATATCGAAGTCCTGGAACAGATGACCAGAGACTATTTTGCATCCTATCCGGGACCGGTCTACTCTTTCGTATGGCACGGGGGAGAACCGACCTTGCTGGGACTGGATTTCTATAAGCAGGCTGTCGCCTTGCAGAAGAAATACCTGCCGAAAGGAACCGTCTGCTGGAACAATCTGCAGACCAACGGAACGCTTCTGGATGAAGCGTGGTGCCGTTTCCTGAAAGATGAGAACTTCGATGTCGGCATCAGCACCGACGGTTCGAAAACGATCCATGAGCGATACCGCCACGGAGGATCCTACGAGGAGATCGTCGATCATATCCGGCTGCTGCAGAAACATCAGAAACAGCCCGACCTCTTATGCGCCTTGACGGAAGATGCCGCGGAAAATGCATTGGAGACCTACCATGCCTTACGCGATCTTCAGACGGGCTGGATCCAGTTCATCCCGGTCATCAGCGATAAAAATACAGAAGCTTCTTTAAAACCGGAGACCTACGGACAGTTTCTGGTCACGGTATTCGAGGATTGGATCAGAAACGATATCGACAGCTTGGGGATACAGTATTTCATGGAACTGCTGAACATCCTCTCGGGAGGACAGGCGTCGCTGTGCTATCTGTCGGAAACCTGCGGCAGGGCTCTGATCGTCGAACATGACGGTTCCGTCTATTCCTGCGATCATTTCGTAGATGAAAGACACCTCCTCGGCCGGCTGGAGGACAGGTCTCTGGCAGAGATGATCGAAGATCCGAGACAGCTCTCTTTCGGAACAGACAAACATGACGGCTTATCCGAACGCTGCCGTCAGTGTCCTTACCTTCGTCTATGCAACGGAGGCTGTCCCAAGGACAGGATCGACGGACGCTATTGCTTATGCGAAGGTCTTCTGTATTTCTTCGAGAAAGAAAGCGACAAGCTTATAACGATTACGGAAATGTTGAAGAATAAGAAAACGCTAAAAGATGTGAAAGGATATTTCAATAATGGAAAAAACGATTCAGAATGAAAAAGCGATCGCAGTCATTTCTTCCAAGGCTGCCGAAGTGATCAGTTTTAAGGATAAAGAAAGCATGATCGAACGGGTCTGGTGCAGGAATCCCGAGCATTGGCTCAACTGCAACCCCATCCTCTTCCCATATACGGGACCGTTGCCTGACGGGAAGTACAGCTTCGAAGGAAAAGACTATTTCCTTGGTTCTCACGGACTGGCACGTTACGCGGAGTTTGTTTTCGAGGAAGTCAAAGAAGATGAAGCGACCCTCTCGTTAAGCTATGACGAGGATCTGCTTAAGGTCTATCCGTTCCGTTTCAAACTGACCGTCACTTACAAGCTCGATGGCAGCAGACTGTGCCTCAGTTACAGGATCGACAACCTTGATGAAAGAGAGCTTCCTTTCAAGATCGGTTTCCATCCGGCGTTCAACTGTCCGATGGCAGAAGATTCGGTCTTTGATGACTACTATCTGGAATTTGCCCATGAGGAAGACCTGCATAATCCGGAATTTCCTGAACTGGATCAGGGAAGAAAGATCCTGCTGAAAGATGTGCTCTACGACCATCAGCTCTTCTATCGCAACGGACAGATCGCATCGCCTTATGTCGATCTGACCGACGGCATGCACGCGATCCGCGTCGGCATCGAAGGATATGATACCTTGGGCTTCTGGCGCAAGAAAAACGATACGCCGTTCGTCTGTATCGAACCCTGGTACCCTAGAAACGAATTGCGGAAGGCCCCGTTCTTTAAAGGAGAGGAGCTCTACGACATGCTTCCGGCAGGGGAAAGCTTTCGATGCTCCTATTACTGGGAGATCATTCACTAGACACGATTCATAGGAGATTCACATATGCCGTTCGATTTCAAGAAAGAATACAAAGAATTCTATCTGCCGCCAAGGGAACCGGGCATCATCACGATCCCGCCGGCAAACTATATCGCTGTCAGAGGCAAGGGAGATCCCAACGCGGAAGATGGAGAATACAAGGAAGCGATCGGTCTGCTTTACGGGATCGCCTTTACGATCAAGATGTCCTACAAAGGGGAACATCAGATTCCCGGTTATTTCAGTTATGTCGTACCGCCATTGGAGGGTTTCTGGTGGCAGAACGGCGTCGAAGGAGTCGATTATACCCATAAGGAGAACTTCGAATGGATCTCGGTGATCCGGCTTCCTGATTTCGTGACGGAAGAAGAATTCATCTGGGCCAGGGAAGAAGCGACCAGGAAAAAGAAAACGGATTTCTCCAAGGCAGAATTCTTTCATTATGAAGAAGGACTCTGCGTACAATGCATGCATATCGGCCCTTACGACGATGAACCGGCAACGGTCGGACTGATGCATCGATATATGCAGGAACAGGGCTGCGAACTCGACATCACCGATAAGAGATATCACCACGAGATCTATCTCAGCGATGTACGCAAGACCGCTCCCGAAAAACTGAAAACGGTCATCCGTCATCCGATCAGAAAAACGGAATGATATGAAAGACAAACGCGATTTCTTTGCCAGGTTCATGCTTTGTCTCGGAGCGATCGCCTGGATCGCTGCTGCGCTGAAGCTGAAGAAAAACGGCTGATCTGCCGGATAAATGCCGGCAGTTTTTTATCTGTATGCCTGTCAGAAAACTATACGGGCCGTTTACTTGTGTATTTTCGTGTACATGCTATAATTACCTCGTGACAGGAAATGCCTGTCCCTGTTTATTATGAATAAAACGACGATCAAAGATTATTACCTGAAATTCTTCTGGCTGTTCCTGATCGGAGCGGTCTCGAATATCGTAGTCGACATCACTCAGACGACCGTGCCTGAGTTTTTAGGCGAAATGGTATCCGTCGTTTCCAGCAGGACCGGCATCACCTACAACGATATCGCTTCGATCATCAGCAAGATCCTTATCGCCGCAGGCATCCTGTTTGTCGGCAGAATGCTGCTGCGTTTTGCGATCTTCTCCGCTTCCGGCAGGATCGAAGCCGACATCAGACACAGGATGTTCCTGAAGGCTGAGAGGCTTTCCCAGCGATACTATCACGAAAACAAGATCGGTACGATCATGTCCTGGTTCTCCAGCGATGTCGAAACCATCGAAGAGTTTACCGGCTGGGGTTCGATCATGATCATCGATGCGCTTTTCCTGTCGGTCGTGTCTGTCTACAAGATGGTGCGGCTGGATATCGTGCTGACTTTCATTACGCTGATCCCGATGGCTGCCCTGATCCTCTGGGGCAACGAGGTCGAAAAGATCTGGTCCGACAAATGGGAAGAACGGCAGAAGCAGTTCGACCGGCTTTATGACTTCACCCAGGAGACCTTTGCGGGCATCCGGGTCATCAAGGCATTCGTCAAGGAAGCGCAGGAACTGAAGGCTTTCTCGAAAGTCGCCAAAGACAATGCGGACAAGAACCTCGAATTTGCGCATTCCGCAATCAAATTCGATGTCTATATCGAAATCATCATCGGTGCGGCGATCTCCCTGGTCATGGGAGCCGGTTCCTATTTCGTCTACCGCTGCTCCATCAGCGATCCGTGCATCCTGCTTGGCCATGTGATCGATTTATCGCCAAGCAAACTGATCACTTTCATCGGCTATGCCGATACGATGATCTGGCCGATGATCGCCATGGGACAGATCCTGCAGATGCATTCCCGTTTCAAGACTTCCGCTGACCGGATCTACAAGTTCCTTGACGAAGAAGAAGAGATCCACAACATCGAGAACCCGGTCGTTCTTGAAGACTGCAAAGGCAAGATCACCTTCAAGGACTTCAGTTTCCGTTATCCGGATGGCGATGACCATTCGTTAAGCAATGTTACGTTCGAAATACAGCCGGGCGAGATGGTGGGCGTCGTCGGCAAGATCGGCTCCGGCAAGACCACTTTGGTCAATTCCTTGCTGAGACTCTACAACATCGAACGGGACAAGATCCTGATCGATGATGTCGATCTGATGGATCTCGATATCAAGAATCTGCGCGAGCAGATCGCCTATGTCCCGCAAGACAATTTCCTGTTCTCGGACAATATCCGCAACAATATTTCCTTTGCGAAAACCAATGCCGAGATGCACGAGATCAGGGAAGCGGCGATCTTTGCGGATGTCGATGAAAATATCAAAGACTTTGCGAAAGGCTATGATACGATGACCGGCGAGAGGGGCGTGACCCTTTCCGGCGGACAGAAGCAGCGTATCGCGATCGCCCGTGCCTATATCAAAAATGCGCCGATCATGATCATGGACGATTCCGTTTCCGCCGTCGATATGAAGACGGAAGAAACGATCCTCAACAACATCAATGAGAAACGCAAAGGCAAGACCACGATCATCATCGCTTCGCGTGTATCGACTGTCGCGCACATGGATAAGATCCTGGTGCTCAAAGACGGACGCGTCGAAGCGTTTGACACGCCAAAGAAACTGTTAAAGACTTCTCCGACCTACAAGAAGATGGTCTATCTGCAGAAACTGGAGAGCGAAATCAATGAATGACGAACTGGAAGCTTTAAAAGGTGACAAAAAGTTACCCTTAAGAGTCATCATCAGCAGGACGCTTAAGTATATCAGGACCGAGCGGAAGAGTTTCCTTCTGGCGCTTTTTCTGATTGCCCTGAA